>NZ_JAHHPN010000423.1:0-1582 GCF_024606325.1 Endozoicomonas sp. ONNA1 | reverse complement strand
CATCTATACGCCAGCCATTGAGTCAGGTGTTTCGATTCAGACGCCGTTCGATCAGGTGTTTGGTTTTTCCCATAATGTTGTTTTGCCGACGAAGTTTGTGCAAATGCTCCGGCGGTTCAGGTCTGCCCAGCAGTTTACTGTGGTTGCCGATTTGATTCCGGGTAAAAAGGACAATGAGGACTGGCTGGCCAGAGTCCGGGCATTGCAGTACGCCCAACGCTATGTGCGCAATACTGATGGCGTAACGGTGGGGGAATACGATGGCTTTTGTGAAGCAGAGCGTAGCCGACAGGTGAAGCTCAAGGCATTGGGCGGCAATGGTCTTTTTTATCTGATGCAGAACCGAGGATTTGCTATGGAGTATTACCAGGGTAAACAACAATCAGAATCGTTTGATTTGTGCTGGAAAGCCACTGAAGAGGAGGTGGAAAAAGAGGAGAGGGCAGCGATACAACAGTCGCCTATCGTCTCTGCAAGCCAGTACGATGAGCTGTCTCATAAAGTCGAACCAAGGCTACAGGAAATATGCAGTTGTGAACGCTATCGAATCTGTGAAGAGTTGGGTATTGAGCCGGTAGCTCTGAAAGGTGAGGATATTGAGTTCTGGAAGAAGGTTGGGCTGACACGACTCAGGCGATTTATGCAGTTCCCATTGCCGGATGGTAGCCATTACCGGCCAGAGCCTGATCAGGAAAGCACTTCCATTTGTCATCGACGATTTGAATCCATTGGCGTTGATGTTTATCGAGAGCTTCTGAAGCCATTATTTCCCAACTGGGATTACCAGCAATCATGGGGGGAGAAAGAAGCAGAGCAGGTGGTGGATAGAGTTGAGGCTTACCATAATGAGTATCCTTTCATGCTGAACCAGCTCAGGCTGATACCGGATTCTGTGATTTTGAACACTTCGGAAGGGGCAAAATTTCAGCGCCCAAAATCGGCCTGCAATTTCGTCAATCGATTGTTGAGAATGGCCGGATTAGTCATCAATAGTCAGCAGGTGCGGACTGGGAAAATGCTTGCTGATACTGCTAAGGGGAAGCGGGTCAGGCGTTACAGTATCAATCTGGAGTCATTGGCTTTTATGCGGGGTTATGCTCGATCCAGGGCGGTTCATAAGCAAATCGGGCTGTCACACACTGGTGTGGGTAGTATGAAAATGGAGCAAGGTGTGACAGCTTGTAAGCATCAGCATCAAGTAACGGTTTGCAAGACATTTCACATTGCAACAGAGTCCCAGCAACCTGAAAAAACGGATTGTCCAGATGTACTGAGCACCCCGTCAGGAAATATGAAGAAATTAAACATCAACTCAGAATACAGTCCGGAAATCACCTGAATGGGTACATTACAGTCGCATCCTCTAATCATTGAATGGCTATTTTTCGGAGCTAAACCTGCATGTTATCGAACGACATAAAGGCTTTGAAAAGCTTCCAGTGGTTCCGGTTGCGCTATTCCAGGTCAGGCTCCCTGGACCACCTACGTAAGTTGATTTCTACAAGCAGCTCTTCAACACCTTGCAGGTTGTGAATATCTTTCGCTGTAGTGAATAAAAGTAGGTGTTGGTAGGCTTCAGGAA
>NZ_JAHHPN010000036.1:0-8181 GCF_024606325.1 Endozoicomonas sp. ONNA1 | reverse complement strand
GTCTTCAGAATCAAAACGACCTGTGCAACTAAAGCAATATCCATCGGCCAAATGAGGGCATGAACTTTGTCCGAAGTTCTGCTGCCATTCAGCGAGGTCACTGCTTTCGGATATTGTTCGAAACTGACAAATGCCATGACAGGGGTGGGTGAAACAATTTAAGCCCAAAGTATGTTGGTGTTGTTCAGGGTCAGCGTTACCGCCGCCGGAGTCTGAATCCGGGGGGGGAGTGAAAGGGTCTGTAAGCTGGGTGGTGGTTTCCTGAGCTTGCTGGCTGGATGGTTCTGATGGCTGGTGCGGCTGTTGGTTTTCTCCAGAGCCCAGCATTATAGTGACTGCCTTAGACGGTTGACTCTGGCGAGCCAGTGCAGCTGAAACCTCTTGTTGTTCAACCGGGTTAAGCAGCGGTGAACAGGTGTTCCAATAACTTTTTAAGAGCCAACCGACAGCGACAAACACTTCTATAGGTAGCCATGAACCAGAGGTGGACTTCAGAGGAGCGGTTCTGGTGGTCAGGATCAGTTCGTAACCAACCAGCAGATGAGTGGTGTAAAGCAACTGCCACGAAATTGATTCAATAAAGATCGTTTTTACCCCGTAACCGAAGGGGCTGAGTGGTTTGCCATCAGGCGTAAAATGTGATCCTGCATAACGGTTTGTGTCGACAATGCCTGAAAATGTGCGCTGGTCACGCTTTATAAAAAGGCACTGGCTTGATGAAAAGTCTGCTTTCTGATCAAGCTCGACAGTACCACGCCCTGTCCAGGGTCTGGCCTGACAGACGACAGACAACAACAGTAGTAGTAAGTAGAGTGGTGCCGCAGAGAATGAGTGTTTAATCATTCTATCCTTGCATTATGGTGTACAGAGAGGAAGGATAGATCAAGAAAATAAGCGTGTTTTACTATTAAAGACCTCCTGATAAAAAATTTTCGAAGTCATTTACCGGATCAGATCGTTACTGATTCACTGTACGTTTTTGAGGGCTCAGGTCATCGTCCTGGTCAAGATCAACAAGCTTGCGTTTTCGATGTGTTCTTTTGTGGGCCGAACCGTCCATCCCGGCCACTGCCTTGTCAGAGATTTGTTGCCCGTTGTGCACTCTTCTTTTGTGATCCCACAGGGCTCGGGCATTTTTCCATATCGTTCCACATGGCCGTTGATGGCCAGTCTCCCCGACCACTGGCTTGTTACAGATTTGCTGCCAGCTGTGGTCTCTTCTTTTGTGACATGACACGGCTAGAGCATTTGTCCAAATTGTTCCACATTGACGCTGATGGCCATTCTCCCCGACCACAGTCAGTTCACAGGTTTTTTGCCCAGTGTGGTACTGGCTTTTGTGAGTCGATAGAGATTGGATATTCTTGCAAATCTTCCCGCATGGCCTCAGCTGACCATCCTCCCCAGTGATTGTTTCAACACAGGTTTTTTGGCCTGAATGGTCATTTCTTTTGTGACTCCACAGGGCTCTGGCATTCTTACAAACCTTTCCGCATGGGCGTTGCTGGCTATCCTGCTCGACCACGGACACGTCACAGGTTTGTTGACTGCCGTGAGCACTTCTTTTGTGATCCGTCAGGGCTTGATTATTTATCGAAATTGTCCCGCATGGCCGCTGATGGCCATCCACTACCACGGTCTTATTACAGGCTCTTGGCCCGCTGTGGGTCATTCTTTTGTGATCCGAAAGGGCTTGAGCATTCTTGCAGACTATCCCACATGGACGTCGCTGTGCGTGCTCTCCCTCAACTATCACATCACAGGTTTTTTGGTTGCTGTGGACTCTGCTTTTGTGAGCTGACAGAAAGTAAGCAGTCATGCAGACCTCTCCGCATGGCTGTTGTTGACCATCTTCCCTGTCCACTATCACGTCACAGGTTTTTTTTTCAGTGTGATATTTGTTCTTGTGAGACGACAGAGCCTGAGCATTCTTGGAGACCACCCCGCATGACTGCGGCTGGCCATTATCCCCGACTACTACCTCGTTACAGGTTTGTTTCCCGGAGTGGTCTTTTCTTTTATGAGCTGAAAGAGTTTTAGAGCTCTCGCAGACTTTCCCGCATCGCTGTCGCTGACCATCCTCCCCGAGCACTGTCTCGTTACAGGTTTTTTGCCCGCTATGGACTTTTCTTTTGTGACCCGACAGGGCTTTGGAAATTGTGTAGACTTTCCCGAATTGTTTCGGCTGATCATTTATGTCGACTACTGTCTTATAAATAATATATTGTCTTTCTGAATCTGCTGCGGAGGGTAACTGGGTAAACGTAAAGGAAATTCCTTTTTTTTGTAGGTCGGATGACTTTGTTTTTAAAAGTACATTGTATTGGGCATGTGCATCGTGATCTGCTGATTGTCGGAATTGACAGACGCCTGCGCAGGTATCTACGAAACAATTTAAGCTCAAAGTATGTCGGTGTTGTCCAGGGTTTCTGTTACCGCCGCCAGAGTCAGAATACAGTGAGCCAGTGAATGAGTCTATATACCGGGTGTTGGCTTGAGGGCCTTGCTGATCGGATGATTCTAAAAGCTGGCCTTGCTGTTGGGCGTGCCCAGAGCCATGCATCATGGTGATGGTGGCAAACGGGTGATCAACCTGTGTCAGCATATATGATGCTTCGTGCTGTTCGATTTGTTGCTCAATCAGATTAAACAACGGTGAGTTTGGGTTCCAATAGTTTTTTAAAAGCCAGCCGACAGTGATCAACATCTCTAGTGGTAGCCATGGATATGGATTGGAGCTTAGAAGAGGAGTGTTGATGGTGTGGATCAGTTCGTGACCAAACAGCAGATAAGTGGAGTATAGCCATTGCCACGAAATCAATTCGATAAGGGGCGTTTTTACCCTGAAACCGGCGGCTCTGGGTGGTTTGTTATCAGGCGGCGAATCTGATCCTCTATAACCGTTTGTGTCCGCAATACCTGAATATGTATGCTGGTCACGCTTTATAGAAAAGCTCTGTTTTGCTGAAGAATCTGTCTTCTGTTGAAGCTCGACAATAAAACACCTTGTCAAAGTCTCGGCCTGACAGGAAACAGACAACAATAGTAGCAGCAACAACATCGGTGCTATAGAGAGTGAGTGTTTAATCATTATATCCTTACGTTCCGGTTTACCGCGTGAAAGGATAGATCAAGAAAATAACTGTGTTTTATGTGAGCGACCTTCCGTTAAAGAAACATTGAAGCAGACGTATCCGTTGGTGAGCCCCCGGACGGCGTGATCAAGAGCTATCCCGGGATAGATGGATGGCTTCGAGTATTTTTTAACGACTTTTGTCTTCAGATAGATCTCCTGATGAGAAGGCCTTATCAGATCAAGGACTGAGGTCGTTGTTCTGGTACAGTTCCTCATGTTTGCGTTTTCGGTGTCTTTTTTTGTGATCCGATATGGCATTAGCATTCTTGCAGAACTTTCCGCATGGTCGCGACTGGCCATCCTCCCCGACCACGGTCACTTTACAGGTTTGTTGCTCGCTGTGGACACTTCTTTTGTGTTTCGTCAGGGCTCGGGCATTTATCCAAATCGTCCCGCATGGCTGTTGCTGGCCATCTTCTCTGTCCACTATCACTTCACAGGTTTTTTGTCCGGTGTGGTAAGCACTTTTGTGCGTCGACAGAGCATGAGCATTCTTGCAGACCACTCGGCATGGCCGGGGCTGGCCACCCTCTCCAACCAGGGGTGCGTCACAGGTTTGTGGTCCGCTGTGTCCTTCTCTTCTGTGACTCGACAGGGTGATGGCATTCTCGAAGACCTTTCCACATGGCCGGGACTGGCCATCCTCCCCAACCACTGGCAGATCACAGGATTGTTGTCCGGTATGTTTTTTTCTTTTGTGATAGTAAAGGGCTTGAGTATTTTTACAGACTTTTTTGCACGTTCGCGGCTGGCCATCCTCCGCAGCCATTGGCAGGTCACAGGATTGTTGCCCGGTATGTTTATTTCTTCTGTGATCGTAAAGGGCTTGATTATTTTTGCAGACTTTTTCGCATGTTCGCGGCTGACCATCCTCCCCGACCACTGTTTCGTCACAGATTTTTTTCCCGCTGTGGATTGTTCTTTTGTGAGTCGACAGGACTTTGGAATTTTTGCAAACTTTTCCGCATGGCTTAGGCTTGCCATCTTTATCGAACAATGTCAAATAACAGACATGTTGTGTTTCCGGAGTCTCTGTCGTGGGTGACAGTCGGGTAAACGAAAAGGATATCCACTTTTCTTTAAGATAGGGTGACTCAGTTTCTAAAAGCGCATTGTTCTGATCATACACACAGTTATCAGGATCTACTGATTGTCGGAATTGACAAACGCCACGACAGGTATCTATGAAACAATTTAAATCCAAAGTATGTGGGTGTTGCCCAGGATTTCCGTTCCCGCCGCCGGAGTCAGAAAAGGAAGCAGTGAAAAAGCCTTTGGAGCAAGTGGTGGCATCCGGGCCTTTGTGACCGGATGATTCTGATGACTCGAGTTGTGGTTGTTCATGTCCAGAGCCAAGCATCATGGTGATGGCTGCAAAGGAATGATCCCCCTGTTTCAGTATACCGCTTAGTCTGAGTGGTTTGATATAAGGTGGCGAATCTGATTCTGTAAAGCCGTTTGTGTTGGCAATATCTGAAAATGTATGCTGATCATGCTGCGTTCTAAAAAAAAACCGGTGTGTTGGAGTATCTGCTTTCTGTTTAAGATCGAGAATAAAATGTCTGGTCAAAGGTTCAGCCTGACAGGCGACAGACAACAACATTTTCAGCAACACTAGCAGCAAAAATAGCAGCAACAGTGGTGCCTTAGAGAGTGAGTGTTTAATCATTCTATCCTTATATTCTGGTTTACTGGGAAGAAGAATAGATCAGGAAATTAGGTGTGCTTTTTGTTAAACAACCATTTAGGCGCAGCTGTATCCGTTGCTAAGCCAGGACAGCTCGATCAGGTGCCATTCGGGGAAAGATGGATGGCTTGGGGTATTCATTTAAACGACTTTTATCTCCTGATAGTTCTCCTCATGAAAGGACGAGAGGCAGATCAAGGACTGGGGACATTGTTCTGGTCCAGATCATTAAACTTGCGTTTTAGATGTGTTCTTCTGTGGTCTGTCAGGATTCTTTTACTCTTGCAGACCATTCCACATGGTCGTTGTTGACCATCCTCCCCGACCACTGTCACGTCACAGATCACCCGTCCGGTGTGATATTTGCATTTGTGAGATGACATAGAATGAGCATTCTTTAAGACCACCCCGCATGGACTAGGCTGGCTACCCTCCCTAACCATTATCATGTGACAGGTTTGTTGCCTGCTGTGCTCTTTTCTTTTGTGAATCAACAGAGTTTGAGCATTCATGCAGTTCTTTCCGCATGGCCGCTGCAGGCCATCCTCCCCAACCACGGTCACTTTACAGGTTTTTTGTCCGGAGTGATTTTTTCTTTTGTCATTCCACATGGTTTTTCTGGTATCAAGGATCTTTCCGCACGGCTTCGGCTGATCATCTTCTCCGGCCACGCTTGTTTTGCAGGTTTTTTGCCCGTTGTGATTTCTGCTTTTGTGAGACGACAAAGATTGAGCATTCTTGCAGACAGTCCCGCATGGCCGAGACAGACCATCCTTCCCGATCACTGTCGCCTGACAGGTTTGTTTCCCGCTGTGGTCTTTTCTTTTGTGATCCGACAGCGCTTTAGTACTCATGCAGACTTTACCGCATGGCCGCTGCTGGCTATCCACCCCGACCACTGTCAGGTGACAGGTTTGTTGTCCAGTGTGATATCTTCTTTTGTGATCCGTCAGGGATTGAGCATTCTTGCAGACTGTCCCGCATGGCCGAGACAGACCATCCTTCCCGATCACTGTCAGGTTACAGGTTTGTATCCCGCTGTGGTCTTTTCTTTTGTGATCCGACAGGGCTTTAGAACTCTTGCAGACTCTCCCGCATGTCTGCTGCTGAGCATCCTCACCGACCACTGCCAGAAGACAGGTTTGTAGCCCGCTGTGGTCTCTTCTCCTGTGATCCCGCAGGGATTGAGCGCTCTTGCAGATTCTCCCGCATGGCCACCGCCGACCATCCTCTCTGATCATTGTCGCGGGACAGGTTCGTTGTGTGTTTGAAGTCCCTGCTTGAGAATGGAAGTGGGGAAAAGTAAGGGAGATTGTTTTTTCTTGTAGGCCGGTTGACTCCGTTTCGAGGGATGCATTGTTTTGGTCATATGCATGGCGATCAGAATCTAAAGAGTGCCGGAATATACAAACGCCATTGCAACTATTTACGAAACAATTTAAACCCAGAGTATGTGGGTGTTGTTCAGAGTCTCCGTTACCGCCGCCCGAGCCAGAATGCCGGGGGCTGGTGAAAATGCCTGTAAGTTGGATGGTTGCCCCCGAGGCTTGCTGGTCAGATGATTCTGAAAGCTGGCCTTGTTGTTTCTGTCCAGAGCCAAGTCCCATAGTAATGATGGCAAATGGTTGACCCTTCTGTGTCAGCTTGGGTGCTGCCTCTTGTTGTTCAATTTGTTTTTCAACCGGGTTCAACGACGGTAAATCTTGGTTCCAGTAGCTTTTTAAAAGCCAACCAACAACGATAATCGCTTCTACAGGTGGTGACGGGTGAGGGATGGCTCTTTTAGGGGTATCTTTGATGCTAAGGATCAGTTTGTAATCAACCAGCAGATGAGTGACGTAAAGCAACTGCCATGAAATCGATTCAATAAGGGTTGTTTTTACCCCATAACCGTAGGATCTGCGTAGTTTGCCGTCGGGCAGTGAAGCTGATCCTGCATAGCTGTTTGTGTCGGCAATGCCTGAAAATGTTCGCAGGTCACACTGCCTTACAGAAAAACTCTGGTTTGCTGGAGAATCTGTCGTTTGTTGAAGCTCGACAATGAAGCGTCTTGTCAACGGTTCCGCTTGGCAGATGACAGACAAAAACAGTATCAGCAACAGCGTTGTCGCAAAGATTGAGTGTTTAATCATTCTACCCTTGCGTTTTAAGTTACAGATAGGAAGGATAGATCAAGAAGGTAAGCGAGTTTTTTCTCAAAGACCTTCTGTCAAATGACTTCTGTTAAAAGCTCAAAGTTGCAACGGATAAAACCTCATGAAAGGGCGGGTGTCAGATCATGGATTGGGGTCATCGTCCTTGTTTACATCAACAGGTTTACGTTTGCGATGTATTCTTTTGTGATCCGAGAAGGCTTTAGTATTCCTGCAGATCTTTCCGCATTGCCGCAGCTGGCCATCCTTCCCGATCAAAATGATGCTACAGGTTTGTTGCCCGGTGTGTTCTTTTCTTTTGTGACACAACAGAACTTCGATATTCTTGCAGACCGTGCCGCATGGTCGTTGCTGGCCATCCTGCCCGATCACTGCCAGGTCGCAAGTTTGTAGTCCACTGTGGTCTTTTCTTTTGTGATCTGCAAGTGCTTTAGTACTCTTGTAGATCTTTTTGCATGGCTGCGGTAAACCATTCTCTCCGTCCACGCTTACGTAACAGGTTTGTTTCCCGGTGTGATATTTGCTTTTGTGGGTCGACAGAGCACTAGCATTCCTGCATGACGTCCTGCATGGCTTCGGCTGACCATCCTCCCCGACCACTGTCTCGTCACAGGTTTGTTGCCCGCTATGGTCTTTTCTTTTGTGACCCGACAGGACATGAGGACTCTTGCAGACCTTTTTGCATGGCCGATGCTGGCCATCCTCCCCAACCACGGTCATATCACAGGTTATCTGCCACTTATGGAATCTGCTTTTGTGAGACGACAGAGATTGAGCATGCTTGAAGACCGCGCCGCATGGCCGCGGCTGGCCGTCCACGACTATGGTTATGTCACAGGATTTTTGCCCGGTGTGGTATTTGCTTTTGTGAGATGACAGCGATAGGGTATCCTTGTAGACTTTCCCGCATGACTGCAGCTGGCCATCCTTCCCCAATACTTTCACGTCACAAGTTTTTTGTTCGATGTTTTCTTTTATTTTCTGAGCTAACAGGGCTTGTACTGAGCTTGTTCGGAAAAGATGGGGTTGGTCCTGACCCGGTTGGAATACTTCAGTGTTTGTTTGCCGGGCTGCTGAATGGCTGAGCGTAAGGGAAAATCCGGCTTCTTCGAGAATACTACTTGGATCGAATGGCTCATTAATGAATCCAAAATCATTATTGATGGCAGGCAAATGCCCGAGCGTAAAGGCGACCCCGTCTGAGG
>NZ_JAHHPN010000422.1:0-1281 GCF_024606325.1 Endozoicomonas sp. ONNA1 | reverse complement strand
ATGGCAAGCAAGACGATGAGTCATGGGTAGAAAAAACCATTATTTCCCATGATAGCCCTGTCAAGTCTGCCACCCTCAGCGCCGATGGTCGCTATTTATTGACTGTCTGTATGGGAGGCAGCATGGCGAGAATCTGTGGCATGCAGGACGATGGATCATGGGTGAAAAAAGTCACGATTTCCCATGATAGTCCTGTCAAGTCAGCCACCTTCAGCACCGATGGCCGCCATGTGGTGACCACCAGCTTCGTTCGGGCGAAAATCCATGGCCTGGAGGCCGATGGATCATGGGAAGAAAAAGCCATCATTACCCACGAGGGTTCAGTCTTATCAGCGACATTCAGCGCCGATAACCGCCATTTAGTGACCGCCAGTAACGATGGCAAGGCGATAATCTGCGGCAAGAAGGACGACGGATCATGGGAAGAAACAACCACTATTTCCCATGGTGATCGGGTCTACTCAGCCACCTTTAGCCCCGATAGCCGCTGTGTGATCACCCGCAGTGAAGATAAAAAATCGAAAATCTATGGCCATAAGAACGATGGATCGTGGGAAAAAAAAACGACCATTTCCTATTATTTGGAGAGCATTAAATCCGTCACCTTTAGTGCCGATAGCCGCCATGTGATCATCCACAGTGGAGATAATAAGTTGAAAATCTATGGCCAGATGGACAATGGATCCTGGAAAAAAAAAGCGACCATTTCCCATGTTTCTGGTTTCAAATCAGCAGCCTTTAGCCTCGATGGCCGTCATATAGTCACAACCAGAAACGATAAAACGGCGAAAATTTATGGCCAGTTAAGCGATGGATCATGGAAAGAAAAAGCCACCATTTCCCATCGCAGTAGAATCAGGTCAGCCACCTTCAGAGCCGGTGGCCATGTGTTGACCATCCACGACGATAACAGTGGAATCAGGTCAGCCATCTTCAGTGCCGATGGCCATGTGTTGACCATCCACGACAATAATACGGTGAAAATCACTGAACTAAGGATGGATGACTGATTATTTGCTGTCACTCGTTAGCCCGGCCCCACATTAACCCGGCAAACCGTTTGCCCTCTCCGGGCAAGTCACCTAAAGCGCCGTTACCTGATTGGGCAAAAATATCCTGAGCCAGTTGCCTTTCTGCCGGATTGTCGCTTGTGCTCAAAATTTGAATATCCCTGCTCACCAAAGTGAAATAATAACGATTGAAAAACAAACTATGAATTTAATAAGAAACCTTTCCTGCTTTGGTGGTTCACTCCCATCAACACCGGATCAAGCTCGATCA
>NZ_JAHHPN010000421.1:0-2183 GCF_024606325.1 Endozoicomonas sp. ONNA1 | reverse complement strand
GCTCCGGTCCCGGACGGCGGTAATAATGCTGCAGTACCTTCAGGATGGTTTTTTCGTTATCGCCGACATTTTCAGGCAAGACCGGCGGTTTGCTGAAGGCGTCCACCACAAACTGTAATGCCATGGATGGCTCGGCTGTCAGGGGCGTTGCCTGGTCGCGAGAATCGTCCAGACCCAGAGATTGTCTCAGGTCATTGATTTCCCCCTTGGACTGCTGGACAAGTTTTGGCCAATTCTGGTAGTAGGGATGCGTTTCCCGTTGCTTCCATAATTTTTCAACCCATTGGATATAATCATCTACGAAGCAACCATCAATGTGCGTCTCACCGTTACGGCAATTCCTCTTCAGGCCGAATTTAAGACTATTCAGCATGTCTTGATCCAAAGAAGCCTTATAATGAAAAAGGGCCAGTAGGTTGGACTGAATATATTCGAGCGTTGGATTCGGTAGACTTACCACATAACGTAATGCCCTTTTCAGGCATTTTTGCCGTTGCGGTTGAGTGTTGTCCCGGCAGATTCGGTCAAATTCAACGATGCTTCCCGGGCAACCGGTAAAAGGTATCCTTTTGAGATGTTTGAGGGTCAGAAAATCAAAGGGACCAAAGGCAGCCACCATATAATTGAAAACTCCCGCTGGCATTGACGGGTGGTTGATATTGTCCATTTTGTAAATTTGGTCAACAGAAATCCCCACCCCTGCCCCGCTCTGCAGAAGCAGATGAAGTATGCGACAGGCTTCCTTCTCCTGTTCCCGGTTTTGCTCACACTTACCGCTTCTGAGTTGTTCGGAAATCAGCAGCTTGTCAAGCAAAGATTGAACAGTTCCTTTATGAAAAAAACGCTGGTGAATTGGCAGGCCACTTTGTTTTAATTCCAGAAGCCTCTGGTAATGGTAACAACGGGGATCACTCACCAGCTCAATGGCCTCTTTCAATTTGTGCATAACATCGGGTGAGACGGTTAATTCCGAGTTCAGTGCCTCTGCTCGCAAAGACATTGGCAGTAGATTTAACATGTCCCTGAAATGGTCTGGGGCTATGTCCTGTGAAAACGTAAAATCATCCAGAGAATGCTCATTCCTGGCCAGGTGTTTATTGTCCAGCTCATCATCAAAATAGACTTGTACAGAACCTGTGCGGTTGCAATAAACGACCAGTGGCAAGGGTTTAAGCTGCAATTTATATTCACACTGACGCTTATTCAGCAGGATGTCGGTAATATTTCTCTGTCCATCGTTGTATACACAAAAGCATTTGATGTCTTCTCTGCTGTATTTGTTAAGCACCAGTTCCGGGTATTCAGGGAAGGAGGAATGATCGCTGAATTTCAATTTTGGTAAACTGAATGTCCCATCTGCCTGCAGATGTCCCGAGGTGAAACGGGTAGGGTAAACTCTCCAGAGGATTCGACTGCCACGATCAAAACGATTATCGAACAATGATTGCAGATGAGGCAGTAGTTTTGTTGCCAGATGATCCGGAGTTACGCCAGGCTGCAACAGATCCCGGGTCGACGCACTATGTTTGTAGATGTACAGGCACTGTGGATCAACGGTACCTATCATCCATTCACCATAAGTATCTGGCACGCGCTCGGTAGGCATCAACCTCCCCGGCAGGGCGAGGGTGAAAGGTCTTGGTGTTCCCTTGCCTGAGAAGTAGTTTGCTTCTTTACTCAATCCAATTCGGCGAAATGCCAGACGTCCACTCTCAGCAGCCCGCAGTAGCTCCTGTCGCTCATACTCCCTGGGATGACGGGGTAGCAGTTTGTTGGTCGGTTCGCCCACTGCCCATCGACCAGAAGCTGTTACCGACCGGGTGTCAGAGTTTGATTGAGGGTGAGGGCACGGGCTTGCAGAGATCCCCGCTCCATGGACAACATTCATGGTAATACTCCATTAAACTTATTATTTACCCTATTCCGTAAGGAGGGATTTTAAAGTTCTTGGAGTATCCGGCTGGTAAAAAAGTTCCAATACCCATTGTCCGTAAATCCATTTTCATGGCGAGATCAAAGGGTTTTTCCTCTCCTCCACTGCTGGCGTGCTCTGGGCATCAGGCTTCTTTATCTTCTTCGGTACCAGCATTTTCCATTCTCTCCGGGAGCTATCGTCGGTTAAGTAGGGACGCTTCTCGCTGACCACGGCAATCCCACGCTGTTTCAGCACTGTCTGGGCTTCC
>NZ_JAHHPN010000420.1:0-2317 GCF_024606325.1 Endozoicomonas sp. ONNA1 | reverse complement strand
AAACGAGTCGGTGAACTGGGTGCCAGTGATCGGAATCGACTTGGGCAGGCATTGATTGATCGGGTCAGTGATGAGCAAAAAACAGGCATTGTCGCTGATCCTCGCCAATGGCGGGCACGTTCTGAACTGGCCGGTGAGCTGCTGAAACTTGAACTCAATGATATTGCCGGACAGATAGCAGCAGATGAACGCCTTGACGACGTTCAGTGCCGACGGGTGGACAGGTTAAGCACACTGACTGACGTGGTGACTTTGCCGCTGGATGTCCGGGGAAGCCGGGTTGAAGTGGAACTCAATCCGACTCTGACTCTCGATGCATCCTGGGTGGATACCCGGCAAAACCGGATGTTTATTGGCACCACCATGACGCAGGGGCTGGTGGCCGTTGGCGCCTTAACGCTTTTTAAGGTGCTGGACAAGGCGATTGCGGGAGAACACACCGGCGGTGACCTGGTAGCGCTTGGGGTTCGAAATAATTCTGAAGGTCTCGCCATCAACGACCCGGGCAGGGTCAGGGTGATGCCCGCCCGCCTGGACGTGGTCGCTAAGCTGGATCGTCTGGCAACAGCCGCTGACTTAGTCAAAGAATTGGACGCTGTTGACACTGGTGCAGACATTGCGAGGTCACTGCGACAGGGAATTTCAAACAGCGTTGACTTGCTGCAAACCCTGTCCGGCGATGAAAGCAACTGGAATATCGCCGGGGAGCCTTTTCGCAAACGGCTTAACGCTTTTAGCAGAACGCTGAACCTGCCCGATCCGGATTTACCAAAGGTGGTTTGTCGCAGGGCTGCGGGGGACAGCTGTGGTCGTTCTGTCATCCAAACCCTTGATCTCGTGGATGACGAGCTGGATAAAACACTGACCAGCAGGGAGCTGGAGTCGCTAAAACAACAACTGAGGGCATCGGGTACTGAAGGCAAGGCGGCAGAGCTGCTGAAAACCATTAATCTCTTTGCCAACCAGAGATTTGCTGCCGTTTCGGCAGTCAGCCCCGCTGATGACAGCAAACTCCAGCGGAAGGTGATGACGGAGCTGGTGCAGTTGTTGTCGGCGGGTAAAGCTGCTTCCGTGGAAGGGGCCATGGACAGAGTCCTGGAGATATACAGCAAGGCAGGGTTTGAGGAAGACATTGGCGATTTGAAGGAGGCTATCAGGGGCAGTGATGAATTCAAGGCCATTGTCGACTCCATGGTGGATCAAAAAGGCAGCCATGAAAGCAGTGATGCCTTGAAACAGGCCGGGGCTTTGCGGGAAAACATGATTGACCGCTGGCTCAGGAAAAAGGGGGTTGACCAATCCCCGACCTTGAAAAAGTTTCAGAACTTTCAGGCAAAACTGGCCGCCAAATCCTGGTTTGGCCCGGCCCAGATGGGCTTAGGTGTGGGTATGGGGATATCGGGCCTGGCCCAAAGCTCGGTGTCGCTGTACAACTTGAATAAATTCCGGGACTCTCTGTCACCAGAAACCTATGCCATGGGCATTACCGGGGTGGCGTTGGGGTACACTGGCAGCATTTTCGGTTTGACCAGAACCGCCCATTCAGTCCTGTCCAAAGCCGCCGGCTTTTCTGATGAAGGGTTGGGTCTTGCCGGTGCGGCCATTAAAAATGCGCCAAGGCTGATAGGAAAAAGCGCCATCCAATTATCGGCGAAAACCACATCCCGGTTGGCCAGGTTTGTTCCCTTCGTGGGAACCTTCGTTGCCGTGGCGGCAGGCGTCGCTTCCATGGCCGCCAATGGCATGGCTGCAAAGGATGCTGCTGAGGCAGGCAATGAAGACCAGGTGATTTTTTATGCAGTGATGGCTGCACTGGACGCCATTACTGTTGTGATGGATGCGGTCAGTGGCGCTTTGGAAGTCACGCTGGTTCTGGCACCGGTCGCTTTTGTGTTGGATTTACTTTCCACCCTGCTTGGAGTGGTTCAGACCATCATCGCGCTTTTTATCCCGCCCACCAACGCTCGCCAGGACTTTGATGCCCTGATAGCCAGTGAGGGGTTTAAAGAGTATATCGATAAGATGGCCGGGGATGCGGCAGAGGAAGGCTATAGCCGATTTGCCTGGAGGGAAACGGGAGAGCAGCATCTCAAAGATCGTTATAAAGAATATGAAGATGATTTGCGAACTATACGGCATCAGGTCATCAGGGATTTGGAGAGCAGCGGTAAAAAAGGCATCAAAATCTGGGATATGGATGCACTGTCTGACCGGCTGGTGGCGGACACCACGGATAAAGACGACTATGTGGTAGCAAAAGGCAACAAAGCCGTTTATGGACTGGGAGGCGACGACAAGATTTTTCTGGAGATGCACC
>NZ_JAHHPN010000419.1:0-1606 GCF_024606325.1 Endozoicomonas sp. ONNA1 | reverse complement strand
GGCTTTTCTCTGAGGCTTCAATAGAGATCGTATCCCGCCCGGCTCCGCCATAGACCTCATCAAACTCACTTCCGGTCACAAACCGGTCATTGCCAGATAATCCCTTGAAGAAATTACGGCCACTTTGACCTACTATCAAATTGTTCTGGTCATCTCCGATTATTTTGGTGCTGTAAGCACTGCCAATCACGTTTTCAATATTTTTGACGACCCCGTGGGTTCCAATAAAATCCATAAGACCCGCGTAAAATCGAACCACCGGGTTATTAAGGTGGGTGTGACGCACCCCACTGCTCTTATCGACTGAGGTTTCAATATTGGCAAACTTAAGCAGCTGTTTATAATCAAACTTAATCAGGAAATCATTATCATCACTCAAAAAGTACATACTCATTGAACGGCTCTGCCCCTGCGTGAACCCCTTGGTATGTATATACAGAACCCCGTTGTGCACATCTTTGTTTTTAATGTAATCAATGCCCTTCACTTCATAATCAACACAGCAATTTTCATGAGTCGTTGTTGCTGATTTTTTTGCACAACGGGTCTTTTTTGCCAGCAACTGACAACCGCCACCGGGCATTTTTTTATCATTCACCTTCCCAAAATGTCGTCCTATTGCATCAACCCTCAGGCTATTAAAAGAATAATGACGATGCTTATCCGCATTCAGGGCATAGGTTTTATCATCCGCCTGCGCCTTATAAAGCTTTTTGTAATGTCCACCGTTAAAGTGCTCAACTTTTTTTCTGGAAAGAATGCCGATCACAACATCGCCCACTTTATAACGTTCTAATGCGGGGATTTGGTTGAAAGCCTGAATGTCAGTATCAGAGTCCGTTAGTTTGCTGGCCGGCACCACATCATCATCATCAGGGCAACCTGAGTCACTTCGGGATGTGTACGTTTTGCCTGCACATTTTTTCAGATTAGAATAATCATGCACCAGAAACGCCGTTGGGCCGCCCGCATAATTGATAAAGTTAATATCTACTTCCTTATCGTTATGATCCTTACCCTTAACCCGCAGGCTACCTTTGCTCAAACCATACAGATCCTTCAAGATACTGAAGTCATCGCCCTGCTGCTTCAACAGTTCAATCAGCTGGTTGGTGAACGTTTGTTTTGAGAGATCGACTTCAAACAGGTAGGGAATTTCACCCAGCCACGTTTTCAGCTTATCCTGATTGAACTTGGCAACCACATCAGGTGAACGAAAGATTGCTTTTTCCTTGCAGGAGAGAACGCTATATCGCAACCTATAGAAAGCATTAATTTTCCGTGACGCTAAATCAGTTTTCAGGCATTGCACCTGGTTCATTCCCCTGAAACGGGTCTCAAACACAGGGCTGGGCAATTTCACAGTGTCAACACCGGTATTACCGTCAATATCAGCAAATCCGGTACCAGGACGAATGTCATCATCACCTTCCCCTCCCCGCTGAATCACTTCACCGAGAGCATGCTCAAGACTGTCATCCCCGCCACCACCCCACTGTTCCTCTCCTCCCACCAGCCTGTCATCACCAGCGCCACCATAGGCTTTCCCCCGGTGCATCTCCAGAAAAATCTTGTCGTCGCCTCCCAGTCCATAAACGGCTTTGTT
>NZ_JAHHPN010000418.1:0-1615 GCF_024606325.1 Endozoicomonas sp. ONNA1 | reverse complement strand
GGCTTTTCTCTGAGGCTTCAATAGAGATCGTATCCCGCCCGGCTCCGCCATAGACAATATCAAACTCACTTCCGGTCACAAACCTGTCATTGCCAGATAATCCCTTGAAGAAATTACGGCCACTCTTACCGACCATCAGATTGTTCTGGTCATCGCCGATTATTTTGGTGCTGTAAGCACTGCCAACCACGTTTTCAATATTTTTGACGACCCCATGGGTTCCAATAAAATCCATAAGACCCGCGTAAAATCGAACCACCGGGTAATTAAGGTGGGTGTGACGCACCCCACTACTCTTATCGACGGAGGTTTTAATATTGGCAAACTTAAGCAGCTGTTCATAATCAAACTTAATCAGTAATTTTTTTTTATTACTATTACTATTACTTTTACCCAAAAAGTACATGCTGATTGAACGGCTCTGACCCTGGGTGAACCCTTTGGTATGTATATACAGAACCCCGTTGTAAACATCGTCATCGTTAATGTAATCAACACCCATCACTTCATAATGAACACAGCAATTTTCAAGAGTGTCGTCTGCAGAAGATTTTGCACAGCGGGTTTTTTCTGCCAGCAACTGACAACCGCCACCCGGCATTTTTTTTTCATAGACACTGCCATAAACTTTTTCATTTGCATCAGCCTTAAGGCTGTTGAAAGAATGATGGCGATGCTTATCCACATTCATGGCATAATAGTTGTTGTCTTTAACCTGCGATTCATAAAGCTTTTTGTACTGTCCACCGGAGTAGTGCTTAACTTTTTTTCTGGAAAGAATTCCGATTACAACATCGCCCACTTTATAAAGTTCTGATTTAGGGATTTTATCAAAAGTAGCAGCGTCCAGTTCTTCGCTGAACGGCACCACATCTTCATCATCAGGGCAACCTGAGTCACTTCGGGATGTGTACGTTTTGCCTTTACAGGCTTTCAGATCAGAATAATCATGCACCAGAAACGCCGTTGGGCCACCCGCATAATTGATAAAGTTAATATCTACTTCCTTATTATCCTTATCCTTACCCTTAACCCGAAGGCTACCTTTGCTCAAATCATACAGATCCTTCAAAATACTGAAGTCATTGCCCTGCTGCTTAAACAGTTCAATCAGCCGGTTGGTGAACGTTTGTTTTGAGAGATCGACTTCAAACAGGTAGGGATATTCACCCAGCCACGTTTTCAGCTTATCCTGATTAAACTTGGCAACCACATCAGGAGAACTAAAGGTTACTTTTGGTCTGCAGTCGTAGCAGTGATATAACAGCTTGTGGAAAATATCGATCGTTTCTACTTCCAAAGTAACACTAAGACATTGCACCTGCTTCATTCCCCTGAAACGGGTCTCAAGCACAGGGCTGGGCAATTTCACAGTGTCATCACCGGTATTACCGTCAATAACTGCAAATCCGCTACCGGGGAGAATGCTATCATCACCTTCCCCTCCCCGCTGAATCACTTCACCGAGAGCATGCTCGAGACTGTCATCCCCGTCACCACCCCACTGTTCTTCTCCCCCCACCAGCCTGTCATCACCAGCGCCACCATAGGCTTTCCCCTGGTGCATCTCCAGAAAAATCTTGTCGTCGCCTCCCAGTCCATAAACGGCTTTGTT
>NZ_JAHHPN010000417.1:0-2760 GCF_024606325.1 Endozoicomonas sp. ONNA1 | reverse complement strand
TGAAAGCTGACAACGCAGAGTTGAAAGCTGACAACGCAGAGTTGAAAGCTGACAATGTGGAAATCAAAGAAACCTTAAAGCTCATCCTGTCCAGACTGCCCAACAGCTAACACGCCAACTACCAACAAAATCCAGTGGCTTGCCCGTCGGCAACCACTGATTTGAAGGATATCCTGATAATGGCATTTTTCTGGTCGGCGTAGGTCAATACACCCACCCTCTGAGCCCTGAACCTGCTAACGTGCGGCAAAAAACAACCCTCTTGCGCAGACAAACATCTTGAAGCTGTTGTCAACAAAGTTCACACCGCTGGTGATGTTTTCCGGGTAATTTTGAACCAAATCAACCTTTGCTGGTCTATTGATTTGTAAACTTCAGAAAACTAGTTATTAATGGAATTAATTATGCTGCCACGGATGCCCTGCAATACTCCCTTAAACCTGTCCAGTCGGACCGCTCCGGAAACAGATTTTTCCACACCTGCTTCCACTTCCGGCTTGAGTAACCAGACAGCTCGATCGGATGCGCCCTCTGCTCGCTCTGTACACCGGCGACACATCACTACCACTGCCGACCAGCGTCGTGAATGGATATCTCTTGTTGAGAATGCATTAGGTCATATTGATATTCCATATGACCATAAATTGCTGCGAGAACAGGTAAAAAATGCCCGTCTTGATCTTAATAGAATGAGTCAGAATCTCGTCGCAAAGGATGTAAAATTCCATCTGCCGTCTTTGCAAAAGCTGATCAGCTACCTCGTCGAGAATCCTTGCCTGCCTGAAAATATTTCCGTTCTGCAAACGCTGGCTGATTTAGGACTGGGACTTGAGGGCGAGCCGATCGAATCCAAGGTAATGATACCTCCCCAATTATTTAAACAATTCCTGGATAACACACGTCATGAAGCAGTGCTGAACATTCTTGGCAATCTTGCCGCAACAATTATGTTTAAGCCTGATCCGGGCTTTATGGAAATATTGGAGAAATACCTGCCCCGCTGGCAGCTGCAGAAAACTGCCCGAGAGCTTGTGGGTCAACTGAAAAGATATTACTTTTCTCTAAAAGAACTCAATCAATCTCTACAACTTTCGGATGGTGCAGCACCTTATCTGATAAAAGCTATTTTCGAATCGCCAGACGTCAGGCATGGCAAACCTCAAACGTCACAGGATTTCTGCCAGAGTATCACCACCGCAATGGCTTCAGAGATTTTTACATTGCAGCTTTGTTTGCTGGAAGTGAATGCCCAAAGGCATGAAAAACTGATTCTGGAAGAAGTGGAAAAGCTGGATGATAAAGAGCGGGAAAAGCTGCTGGTGTGTGCCTTTATATTGGGCCAGTTGGAACTGTTTAAACGTTTGCTGCCAGCCTCTTCAGCCAATATTCTTAACCAGACGTTTCATAACGGCAGTAATATTCTGCACCTTATGGCGACAGCCATTCCGGGCATGAACTCCCGCGGCAGTCTACGCAACTTTTCCCATCTGAATGCTTATCCTTCCCGCTATGACCAGTTGTTTCAATATCTGCCCGCCAGGACTCTGGCCAACCAAAGAGACAACAGCGGCGCAACACCACTCTTGCTTTTATACCGTCATAACTGCCAGCCACTAGCGGCAGTGGCCATGTCCAAAGCGGAAGACAGTCAGCTGGCCAGAGCCCGCCGCAGCGCACTGATCAAGCTAACCGTTCCTGAACATCTCATTGATTGTATGCAGGAGCATTTAGGCGGAACATTCCCCTTGAATGTCAACTGGTTTGCTGAGTTTCTGCAACTCTTTAAATCCCTGCCACCCGCTACTTTTAAAGCAGTCAACTTGCGCCCTGCCGAGCATGCATATGTCACACAACTGCGTCACAAACCCTTGCCCTGTGCAACACAGTTACTTCAACCTGTTGTCAACTATTTTGAGCACCACCCTGACGCCTTAAGGGATGAGCAGCAAACACTGGAATTAATGAGGTTAATAGATCAGAACGGGTTGCCGGTTGAATATTCTGCACAGGTGCTCCGGGTTGTCACTCCGGGCATGCAAAAAAAACTGCTCGCGCAACTTTCAGCAACAGCTGATGATCGCGACTCACTGTTTATTGAGCGTTACTACGATGTAGCTTATAAGGGAAGACATTACTATCCATGGTATCTGATTGGCCTTGGTGTTGGTGCTGGGTGTGCACCGGGTCCAGACAGGTTTTATTGTGAACGTTTCCGCCATGAGATTGCTGAGTTTGGCAGGAAACATCCAAAAGAGACTGTTCCGGAAATTTCCAGGCTTTGGGAAGCAGAGTTGATCAACAGCAGGAATATTGAAATTTACGGCCGCAGTCTGGCTTTTCCTTCCACAGAGGTACCTCAGGGGTATCGCCGTTTCAAGTTCCTGAAACGCCAACGGGGCGCCACAGAAGACTGGCATGATTTTGTCCGCGAGCAGCCACAGCTGGATTTTTTTCGAACCCATAAGGATCATCTGGGCCTTGAAAGCGCATTACTGAAACCACGAGGCATCTATCGTCTGAACAATGCTCTTGATAAGCTCAAAGCCTGTCGATTACCTGATGAAACCTTGTCAGCCATTGCCCTGGAGCCAGATGGTTCGGCACTGCTGCAAGTCTTTGATGATGAAAAAAACACCCGCCTGTATCACCACTACCCTTATGAAACTGAAGGAGTGGCAGGGCTCTCAGTGCAGGCATCGTTTGAGGGCCTCAGGCTGTTTGCCAGAGATGCGGGTCGTCTCTGGCAACACAATTTTCAGG
>NZ_JAHHPN010000035.1:0-12732 GCF_024606325.1 Endozoicomonas sp. ONNA1 | reverse complement strand
GGTCTATTCAGGATTACAGTAAAACCATTTGGAACATGGCTTAAAGGCTATAAGCAGTGAGTCAATTCTTATAGCAATTCTCTGCTTTAGAGGATTTCTTACAGTAGCCTGTCGATTTTCGAGAGGGCTCCTATACTTCCTCAAACTGAGTAAATAGAAGCCTTCCTTGTATGCCTAATTCTGTCGAACCGATGATCAATCACATGCTTGATAGCGGCTGTGCCGCGCCGTTTAACGTTCTGGGATTTCATGAACGTCCTGAAAGGGGTGGCCTGTTGCTGAGGGTCTGGAGACCTGATGCCAGTGCTGTCAGTGTTATCGCCTTTACCTCCGGTGAAGCGGTGGGTGAGATGGTTCAAATCGCCCCGGGAGTATTTGAGTTGGTGTTGCCAGAATGCTGTTCTGTTTTTCTGTATCAGCTGGCGATTACCAATAAAGATCATCAGTCGTATACATTAATGGATCCTTACCAGTTTCAGTCATATACCCTGAGTCATGTTCACCGTGAACCTTATCGAAACTATCGGTATATGGGGGCGCATCTGGTTTCGTTGCACCCTGAGGAGAAAATTTCCATAGAAGGGGTGATCTTCAGGGTCTACGCGCCGAATGCGAGAAGCGTCAGTCTGGTTGGCAGTTTTAATGGCTGGGATGGCAGAGTTCATCCTATGGCCAGCTCGGAAGATGGGATCTGGCGTTTGTTCGTCCCGAACGTGAAGGCGGGTGATCTCTACAAATATGAAATTCGCAGCCAGCATGGGGATTTACTGCCTCACAAGGCCGATCCCTATGGCTACTACGCCGAGCAGCCTCCCGGCAATGCTTCTATTATTTACGATCACCTGACTTATGAGTGGGAAGATCGTCACTGGAAGCATCACTCCTGTCTGGACAGGCCGGTCAGCATCTATGAAGTACACTTGGGCTCCTGGCGACAAGAACAGGGTAGAAGCCTCAGTTACAAAACCCTGGCTGAACAGTTGATTCCTTATGTTGTCGAGATGGGTTTTACTCATATTGAACTGATGCCCCTTATGGAACATCCATTCACAGGATCGTGGGGCTATCAACCGGTAGGGCTGTTTGCACCTACCAGCCGCTTTGGTACTCCGGATGACTTCAAAGCGTTTATTGATGCCTGCCATCAGTCCGGTATTGGCGTCATTCTTGACTGGGTTCCTGCCCATTTTCCTTCCGATCCCCATGGCCTGGGTCATTTTGATGGCACAGCCCTTTATGAATATGCTGATCCCAAAAGAGGCTGGCATCCTGACTGGCAATCTCATATTTATGACTATGGCAAGCCAGAGGTAAAAGATTTTCTGATCAGCAATGCCATGTACTGGCTGGACCGTTTTCATCTGGATGGAGTGCGGGTAGATGCAGTGGCTTCCATGCTCTATCTCGACTATTCCAGGAGTGAAGGGGAGTGGGAGCCCAATTGCATGGGCGGAAACGAGCACATTGAAGCGGTAAAATTCCTGAAGGAATTGAACGAAACACTTTATCTGCACTACCCGGACCAGGTATCGATTGCCGAAGAATCGACCAGTTGGCCCAAGGTTTCCATGCCCACCTATGATGGAGGGCTGGGCTTTGGCTACAAATGGAATATGGGATGGATGCACGACACTCTGGGCTATATGGCCCGGGACCCGGTTCATCGAAGCCATCATCATTGGGAGATGATGCAGAGTATGACCTATCACTACAGCGAACATTTTATTCTGGCGCTCTCTCATGATGAAGTGGTGCATGGCAAGGGCAGTCTGTTGGGAAAAATGCCCGGAGATGAGTGGCGAAAGTATGCAAACTTGCGTGCCTATCTGGGCTTTATGTTCGGGCATCCCGGTAAGAAGTTGCTGTTTATGGGATCTGAAATCGGCAGCATCAGGGAGTGGGATCATGATGGTCAGTTGGATTGGGGGTTGCTCAATAAAAATGATTACAGCCAGGGGCTCAGGCAGCTTGTTAAAACGTTAAATCACCTGTACAAGTCTTACCCTGCGCTGTATAAGTCGGATTATGACCATAATGGTTTTGCCTGGGTGGTGGCTGATGACCAGCGGCAGAGTGTCTTTGCATTTATTCGAAAGAGCTTTTCAGGTGCTCCGGTTATGGTTCTGGCCAATATGACACCGGAAATAAGGAAAGATTACAGGATTGGAGTGCCTATTGAAGGCGTCTGGAAAGAAATACTGAATTCGGATGAGCAGTGTTATGGTGGCAGTGGTGTCGTTAACAGCAAGGTGCTTTATACCGAGCATTATCACACGCATGGTTATGATCACTCGCTATTGGTCACACTTCCTCCTCTGTCGACCCTGTTTCTGGCTCCGGATTCTGACGCTATACCCATTGGCTGAACCATGATTTTTAACGAACAAAAATGTGAGCAACAAAAACGATTGTGATCACTGGTATTTCTGTTTCTGCGGGATGTCCCGGTTTGCAGGGGGCGACACTGGTGAATGATGATTTCCTGCCAACAACGGGCAGTGAAGCTACAGGGGTCAACTTTGCCGTCTATGCTCCTGATGCTCGTCAACTCTACCTTTGCCTGTTCAACCAGAGTGATGAAGAAGAAAGACTGGCAATGTCGCCTTCTGATCAGGGAGTCTGGCATCTTCTCGTGAAAGGTATTGAGGCCGGTCAGCTTTACGGCTTCCGTGCCGAGGGTGCCTGGTCGCCTTCTATATCCCCACGTTTTAACAGTCATAAGCTATTGATGGACCCCTATACCCGCGAACTGCGGGGAGCGGTTCAGTGGTCTGAGGCGTTATTTGACTATCAATGGCATGCACCTTCTGAAAACAATGCTTACAAGGTAAAGCGCTTTTCAACAGAGGACAGTGCTGAACAGTGGCTTAAGAGTGAGCAGGACAGCGCCGCCTTTATGCCAAGAAGTGTTGTGAGAGAACATACTTTCGATTGGCAGTCTGTTAAAAAACCCGTTATTTCCAAGGCAGACAGTGTCGTTTATGAACTGCATGTTAAAGGATTTACACAGCAGCATCCGGATGTGCCGGAAGCGTTGAGAGGTACTTATCTTGGGCTATGCCACCCCCCTGTAATTGATTACCTCAACAGGTTGGGAGTCACAGCCGTTGAGTTGCTTCCGGTGACCTCTCAGGTCAATGAAGAACGCCTTGAGGGGATGGGGCTCAGAAATTACTGGGGATATAACCCTCTCTGTATGATGGCACCGGAACCTTCATTGGCGATCAAAGATCCGGTCACTGAAATGAAAACCATGGTTCGTGAGCTGCACAGGGCAGGAATTGAGGTCATCATGGATGTGGTCTATAACCATACCTGTGAATCAGGGCATGGTGGCCCGAGTTTGAGTATGCGAGGTCTGGCAGAGAGTGATTACTACCTGATGGATGATCATAGTGGTCGTCTATCTGCCGTCAACTATACGGGCTGTGGTAATACTCTGAATTTTGACAGTCCCCAGACCCTGAAGTTGACCATGGACGCCTTGCGCTTGTGGGCACAGGAATATCAGATTGATGGTTTCCGCTTTGACCTGGCTCCTGCGCTTGCCAGACAGCATCGAGAGTACCGGTTTGACAGTGCCTTTTTCGGAGCTGTACATCAAGACCCGGTTGTTTCCCGCACCAAGTTAATTGCAGAACCCTGGGATATTGGACCTGAGGGTTATCGATTGTCCGGTTTCCCACAGGAATGGCAGGAATGGAATGATCGTTTCAGGGATGGTACACGAGCCTATTGGCGTGGCGATGAGGGACGGCTGGCAGAGATGGGCTGGCGAATAACCGGTTCTGAAGATGTATTTGGTAAACGTCGCCCGTTAGCCAGTATTAATTATCTTTGCAGCCACGATGGCTTTACCCTCAATGACCTCTGCTCTTATGAAGAGCGTCGTAATCATGCCAATGGTGAGGATAATCGGGATGGCGATCAGCACAACTTCTCGCGGAATTATGGCGTAGAAGGTGAAACGGAAGATCGTGATATCAGAGCCAGAAGGCAGAGGGCTCGAAAGAACATGCTGGCAACACTGATGCTGTCCCGTGGGACGCCCATGTTGATGGCCGGTGATGAGTTCGGTAACAGTCAGCAGGGTAATAACAATGCCTATTGTCAGGACTCACCTCTATCCTGGCAGGACTGGGGCTGGATGCAGGACATTGAAGCTGATGATGCAGTTTTGCAGTTATTTGTTCAGCAACTGATAGCATTTCGAAAGACCCACACCCTGCTGGGCGGTGCCGGTGGACGCAAAGCCACGACCTGGTATTCCCCGGATGGCATTAGGCTGACGGAGGCCCAGCTTGGAGAATTGGGTGGGGGTTGTCTCTGTATCAAGATGGCTTCAGTGGTCACTCATCAGGATGAGAAAAGTCTCTACATCCTGATAAATAATGAAGAGCAGTCCAGAAAAGTGACTTTGCCCCAGATTGACCCCGAGAAGTACTGGAACCGACTTTTGGATACCAGCTCAGCATCCCCCTTTGCCAAGGAAGTTTTGCTCACCCGAGGCTGGATTGAAATGGAAGCCAATTCGCTGGTGGTCATCGAAGAGCAGTGCTGACATTTCTTCGGATAGGGGTAGGGAGCGCTTCTATTAACCTCACGCCATTTTCGCTTGACTCTGCTGATGTTCAGTCTCTTACCTCTTAATCTTCTTTGAATTTCAGACATTGATAAGAAAAACACCTCATATCTTCGGGCCACTCATGAGACTGAAGTCCGGCTTTGTGTTTGAGGTGAAGGAGAAACTCGTCAGGTTCGGTCAGTTGTTCCCATACCTGTGGCAGAAAAGTGGCTTTGTGGTGATCCCCCTGAATCAACAGGCCATCAATACCCGGACGTAACTGCTCCAGAAGATCTTCTTCAGTCTCAATCCTCATAACTGTCATGGGGGTCAGGATGGATATTTCAATACGCAGGTCTGCCAGCTCATTTTCGGTCACAGGAAAGAAACGCTGATCTCTGAAAGCACTGGCAAAAGCATTGTGTGCGATATCTACTATCAAAGGTTTCCGGGGAGTCAGTGAGCCAATACAACCTCTTAGTTCTCCGAATTTCTGAAGTGTCACAAATGAGGCGAGATGGGCCTGTAATTTTGCTGGAAACTGAGTTAAATCAAGCTTGGGCGCTTCACCCTCAACACAGATCCTGGCGATAGTTTGTCTGGCCAGACGTAACAGATTTTTTTTGTCCAGTTCTGTGAGATTCAGATCCATCCGGCTTGATCCTTTCTTGTTGTGGTCAGCCTGTTAAACAATAAATAAGCGTACAGCGGGTAGTATCGACTCAAGTTATCTTTACTGGATAACGTAGGCTCCGTATCCCACGACCCGTTTTTTATCACCCGCCGTATCACCGGAGTTTCGGACATCGAGAGTCACGACTTCCATGCCCCTGCGCTGGGCTATTTTCAGCATACCATTGAGAGGATGGCTGCCGCAGGCCTGACCTCCCGTCAAACAACCGCTCATTTGTTCTATGGCTCTGGTCGTCAGACTGTCACGCTGGTTGGCTTCTTCATAGCTGAGGTAGTGACTGAGGTCTGAGCTGATGACGATCAGGGTTTCATCGCCGCCCCAGAGAAAGTCTATAACTTCAGCAACGGCATAGGGGGAAGCATCACCCACGACCAGGGGAATCAGCTTGAAACTGTCCAGAGTACTTTGAAGAAAGGGGCACTGCACTTCCAGACTGTGCTCATTGGCATGAGCTGCATCCAGAGTGTGTATCTGATTGAATTGACTCAGGCTTTTGATGGCATCGGTATCCAATGGAATATCGCCTATGGGAGTCGAGTATGCCTCGCAGTTCGGAAGGGCTATCCCCTCAAACGCAACCTGGTGAGAAGGACCCAGCAATGCCACTCTTTTGATTTTGCTGCGATAGGTTTCCAGCTGTTTATAGCCTGATGCAGCAATAGCTCCTGAGTAGATGTAACCGGCGTGGGGTACGATCAGGACTTTAGGCGACAGTTCTCTCTCAGTGGCTTCCGACATCAGATTAGTGACAACGGTTTTCAGGAGTTCCGGTTCGTCGGGATAGAAAACACCAGACACTGCAGGTTGTCGAATGTTCATTGAGCTTTCCCCACGGATGAGCGGCTCTATAATTATAGTCAGCGAACCGAGTGAGGCACTGTCATGATAAATGGGCTCGGTCAGTCTCCATCTGACGATTTTCCGCCTGGCAATTTTCCCACCGAATACTGGCACTGTCTTGAGGATGGTCGAATTCAGTGTGATGTTTGTCCCAGAGCTTGCAAGCTGAGGGAAGGTCAGCAAGGGCTTTGTTTTGTCAGAGCCCGGCATCAGGATCAGATTGTTTTGACCAGTTATGGGCGCTCCAGCGGTTTCTGTATTGATCCGATAGAAAAGAAACCACTGAACCACTTTTTACCGGGTACTCCGGTTTTATCATTTGGCACAGCAGGCTGTAATCTTGCCTGCAAGTTCTGCCAGAACTGGGATATGAGCAAGTCGAGGGAAATGGACACCCTGGCTGATCAGGCTATGCCTGAGCAGCTGGCTCTGGCTGCGTTGGAAAAGGGCTGCAGAAGCCTGGCTTTTACCTACAATGACCCGGTGATTTTTATGGAATATGCCATAGATGTTGCGCTGGCTTGTCATGAGCAAGGTATTTGCCCGGTAGCCGTCAGTGCCGGTTATATTTGCGAAGCCCCCAGAGAAACCTTCTTTCAATGCATGGATGCGGCCAATATTGACCTGAAAGCATTCACTGAGTCTTTTTATAAAAAAATTTGTGGTGGATCTTTACAGCCCGTATTGGAAACTCTGAAATATCTCAAGCATGAAACAGAGGTATGGTTTGAAATCACCACCCTGCTAATTCCCGGAGAGAATGATTCTGATCCCGAGCTTAACAGTCTGTGTGAGTGGGTCGTTGAACAACTGGGCGTTGATGTGCCTATTCATTTCACCGCCTTTCACCCTGACTGGAAAATGATGGAGCATACACACACGCCCGCTGGTACTCTTGCCAGGGCAAGAAACATTGCTATCGGAAAAGGCATTCGTTATGCCTATACCGGAAATGTACACGACAGTCATGGGGGGAGTACCTGGTGCCATAACTGCGGGCAATTATTGATTCAGCGAGACTGGTATCAGCTGGGGATCTGGAACCTGGCATCGGGTTGCTGCCATCAATGTGGTGAAAAGGTAGCCGGTGTTTTTGAAGAGCAGCCCGGTGACTGGGGAAGCAAAAGAATTCCTGTACGAATGAAGCCCTGAACGCTATCAGGATAGCCGCTTCTGAGCTTCCCCCGCTCCAGTAGAGTAGATACCTCATTCAGTTTGTTTATGCTGTGCTACATTGACTGAGTTTTACTCACCAAAAGTAGCATTATGAAGTTATCCTTAATCTTCTTTTTAGCCTTGATATATCTAAATTTATTTGTGAGTAGGCTTTATTCAGATGATAGAGTTATATTGAGTGGTGAAGAAGTATGTCATTATCTAAATGCTTCAAACATAACCAATATTAACGGATCTTCTATGGGCGAGACTCATGGTTTCTGTCCGATTGAACAGGTATCAATCAAAACAACTTTTCTTGATAATATGTCTCCATTTTTGGAGGAAATTAAAAATGATTTTAAAGTAGGGCTCTGTTATGGGTTTTATATACCTGCTGTTGGCGTACTGATTATCACTCCATTTTTACTTTTGTTTAGTAAATATATAGCTAGCCCATACCATGTAAACTCACCTACTATGCAGTCAGCCTTTTCAATTTCAAAAGAGGAAGCATTGAGATTCTATAGAAGTGCCATAGTTAAGCGTTATTCGAAATCAATTATTGCAGCAGCAGAAGAAGAATTTATTTATCGTTTTATTGGCCTCACCGCTATAGAGTCTCATGTAAAATATTTACTTGGAAAACTTGAATATGATAGTGATGAAATAAATGGCAAGTCTCAATTTTATGCAATTACTATATCCTCAATCGTATTTGGTTTATTGCATCTAAGGAATGTGAATCCTCAAATTGCCCAAGCTTTTATTGCGACTGTTTCTGGTTTTTATTTTGGCTATATCTATTGTGAAAATGGGATGATTGCACCTTTGACCGCTCATATTGTTAATAATGTGCTGCTACTTTCAATAGGAAAAGTTTTAAGCTGGTACGGAATTCGATTACTCACTGGTGGCTTCAAACAATAGGTGCGAACGACTCCCAGATGATGACTCCCTCCAGGGCTGAAGCCTGGTAGCTAGCTATGTTGACAGAATTAAGAGGTGCCCCTCCATTTTTTAATAAGAATATTTGAAAAGAGAGGGAACTTATCTACAGTTGCAAAGTCGAATCATAAAAATACCAATTGAATGGACTATTTTTTCAAAAAACTTAATGGAGAAACTTTCTTATGAAAACTTACTGGAAAAAAATGCTGAAGTGTTCAGTGTTAGCTGGACTGTCCTGCGCTGTTCTTACCGGGCTTAAAGCTGACGAATCTGTACAGGCGTCGCAAAAAAAAGTGGACTTTGAGCTGACACTCGAAGTAAATGCTAAGCCTCTTGCCGAGCTTAGAGGACAATTTATGAGTCCTGACGTCAGATGTAACGTCCATTCAACTTCATGGAATCATGATTCTTCCATGTTGGCAGCTGGAGTAACATGCAAGGACGATCGTAATGTGACAATCCCTCATGTACAAATACTACAGAAGGATATATTAACTTATAAATCAATTCGAATTCCGTCGGGTCAATCTGTAGACAAAGTCAATGCCGTGTTTAGCCCTGATGGCTCACTGTTGGCGGTATCAACGAACGACAAGGGAGTCAGGTTCTATGACGCGAAGAACAATTTTATTCTTAAGCATGAACTTCGTGATAATAACCACACCTATCCTACTTTTGCATTCAGCCCTGACGGTACTTTATTTGCGGTTGAGGATAACCACGATGTAAAGGTGTACAATGTAAAGCGTGATTTTCAGCACGTGGGTACGATTTATAATATTCTGCCGGTTAATTTGAGGTTTCTGTCCGATAACACATTGCTGGTCAGGACTCCATCTGGTGCCTATGTTCTACATTCAAATGATTCATTTAATCTCCATGACATTGTGTACTCTTTCAGATTTAGAAAAGGTTACTATGCTAAAGGTTTGGATTTAAGTTCAGACCGTTCTCTGTTGGCATTCTCAACCCGGCGTGCTGGAGTCTTTTTTCAAAATAGTGACCCCAGAATGATGTGTGAAAAATACTTTCCCTGCTTCGGCTACAACTTTATCAATAAAGATTTTGTCCAAACTGATCTTATTGGCATAACCAGTATGGCATTCAATAATGATGGATCTCTATTGGTTGCAGGTGGGATTGGTTTTGATGATTCTGTTTCTGAAACTGTCAGCATTTTATCGAAAGGTGAATCGGGGTGGTCTGAAATGAAGTCTATCAAAGAACCAAAAACGGCTATAAATAGCGTTAGCTTTAGTCCCGATGGTGAATTGTTGGCGGTAGCCGGGGTTGAGGGCAAAATCTGGTTATACGAAGTCAATCCGGTAGATGAAATAACGCCATCTGAAATGCCAGCTGATGAAATACCGCCTGAAATGTCAGCTGATGAAATACCACCTGAAATGTCAGCTGAAACGCCAGTTGAAACGACCAGCTTGCCCAACTTGCTCGCTGAGTACACGAGGTGCGCTGTTTTCGGGCAGTGTAATTAACGTTAGCTCGATTATAAAAAATGACATGAGAGTCAACTGATAACTAAATTATGTTTACAAGCTAACAGTAAACACCAGTCGTGGCTCTCATTTCCCTGCTTAATCTATTCTATAAACTCCATGATTTCTGCTTATCTTCTAAACCCGCCCGGGAGGTAATATTGCAGCCTCAACAAAACAGGCGCCCCTCCATTAAGAGAAAATAATCACTCCTTGGCAACCGGAACGAATAGAAATTGGCAAGAGAGTCTACTTCGTTTGTCATGATCTGTAGTCATTCAGTTACGGTCATAGTCTCGGACTCCACATGCATCTGGCATATTTACTCTGCTCAACATGCATTACTGTAATGCTGTACTTATTAATTCAATGGTTGTTTTGTAGTCACTTTCTAAGCCAAAATTAGCACACGCTGTTAAAAAAGCGTTGTCATTTTTCAATGACTCGTAGATTGTTGATAAATGCTCTTTTGCCTTTGCGTAGATTTCTTCGTCTTTTAGATTGTCTGTTTTACAAAAATCTTCAGATTGTAGAAATCCATGTACATCTCTACCCATATGAGATGAAAGGGAAATTATCCCTCCGGAAGCAGACATCAGATGAGTGGCTAAGCCTTGCACCATAAGCCGATCAGAATCTCCATGCAGACAGCGTAAGAATTGGCTTTCCATTCTTTTTATATAGACCTCTTTCGAAGAAGCTGTACCTTGCTGCCGTCTGGCAAGCAATGATGCGTGATATATCCTTAACAATATGACACTGTCGTTAAACTCTAAATTAGAAAAAACAGATACTCTTTGTTCATTTAACTGAAATTGTTTTAAGTGTATCTCATCAAAAAGCGAAATCAGACTACTGATCGCATTATAGAGTGATGCATTGACATTATATGAATACAAAACGGAAATAATAAAAATAACTCGAGTGGTTGTAATTGCTCTGTGATTTTTCATATGCTGAAAGTTTAGTTTTTCGGAAAATTGACCCTGAAATGTAGCACTTTTTTATTATTTTGCAGAATATTGAAAAATATAAGACTTGCAGCAAGGGGGGGGGGAGAATGCAGTTGAACTTCCCCTGATAAATAGAAGCCTGTCTATAACTAAGCTGCTGCTTTGTATGCTGCTGTTGATTTGACTCGTACCGTCAGTCTCTGGAGTCTGGGAGCGAGGTTCATTCAGTCAGAATGCAAATACGACCATGGAATGATAGTGGCTCGTTTTATAGAAAAACTGGATAACCTGCCGCGATGGACTACTTTCTGATCTGGAAGAATTTATTCACTTTGGCACATTAAGATCGGGAGTAATTGTGAACGTCAGGTCCAATCTTTCTCATACCGTCAGGCTGGTTGCGCTCGGCGGTGCTGCCGGAGGGTGGCTTATTCCCGTCCTGGCTCAAACCGGAGTTCAATCTTCGGTAACCAGTGACGAAAGTGGCAACAGTGCCACCATCACCTATTCAAGAACGATGGATGCAAAAGCCATCATAGATACTGACAAGGTTTATCAACTGGGGAAGGATGGTCAATATTACTTTAAAGCTAAAAATGTGGATCAGCCGATTAAAGAAGGAAGGCTGATTCCGGTACAAAGACTGGACAATATCGCACTCGCTGATCCTGTAACTTCTTCCATTCCTCTTGCTCTCGATCACCCCTCAATCGCCAACAAGATGATGATTGAATCGACCTTTAGTGCATATGGTCATTTTACCGGGCTGACGCGAAGTATTCTTAAGGGCCGGATACCAGCCGCTGCCATAAGTGGGGTTGAGGGGAATCTGCTTGAGCAAACCTCCGCAACACTGTTAAAAGCCGAGAATGGTAATGCTTCTGCAAGAGTCGATTATCTGGAGCAGGATGAAAATAATGAAGTTTTTATGCTATCAGTGTCAGAGAGGGCTACCGCTTTTGTCAGTGGTGACTGGTTCGGACTGGTGGGGCTTTATGGTCATTTTTATGATCAGGATGAGATCGACAACATGGCTGGCTTCAAGTCCGGAGGCTACGGCATTCAGCTGGGGCTACTCAGGCCGGTCTCTGAACACTGGCTATTGGGTGTTTATGGTGCCTGGCAAAAGCTGGACGCTGATCTTAAGGATCATAATGGCGAGTTGGATACAGGCACCTGGAGGCTGGGGCCAACGGTTGCCTGGAGCAAGGATGGCTTTCACGCTGAAGGTCTGCTGACTTATAACTGGAATACTGTTGACAGTAAAGTGCCGCGCTACAACTCGGACTTCAAAAGCGAGGAGTGGGATGCCTATTTTCGCGGCGGTTACGATATCAGTCTCGACAGCGTAACAGTGGGTCTGACGTTAACGCCGGAAGTTCAGTTTCTTTATGCCAGTCAGGACCGGGATAAATATAGCTGGGCTTCGGGTATGGTGGGAAAGAGCACCAACAAAGGCTGGGTGTCCAGAATGGGAGTTAGTCTGACATACGACAGTTTCCTAATGAATCAGCCTGTCGAACTGAAAGCCTCACTGGGTTGGCAGCACAATGATTACGAGCCCGATGATATTGAGTACATGAATTCGAAACACAGTTTAAAAGGTTATGATGAGAATGCTACCTATTACTCTCTGGGCATTGCGACACAGCTGAGCGGGCAGCTAAATATGAATGTTGGTTATGCAGGCACTTGGTCTGAAAATGCTCTGGGGCACTACTTGCAGGCTGGTGTGGAATTCAGGTTCTAAGTTCAGACTGATTTACCAAATTGAGCGGAAAGCCCCGTACTTCTGGTGCGGGGATGGATAGCTCGCAGTCTGAAAGACTGCTTATGCAAGACACTTGCTATATTTACAGCTTTTATTGTAAAATGTAAATATGACTAAGCGAACCTATAAATACCGATTCTATCCGACACCTGAGCAGGAAATACTTCTTGCACAATCGTTTGGCTGTGCTCGGTTTGTCTATAACAATACGCTTCGTTTTCGCACTGATGCCTACTATAAAGAAGGGCAATCCGTCCCACACTCTGAGGCAGAAAAACGGCTGGTTTCGCTTAAGAAAGAGTTTCCATTTC
>NZ_JAHHPN010000416.1:0-11736 GCF_024606325.1 Endozoicomonas sp. ONNA1 | reverse complement strand
GCCTGTCGGACTTAAGGCTGTCCTACTGCGGTTGCAATAAATTGGTCTAAAAATTTCTTGCAATCCTCACTACGGACGCTTAAGTCCGACAGGCTGCTAGATGGTCGTGGGCTTAAGAAGAGCGCAGCATCGGAGTATGATTTCCATGGTCTTGCCATTGTCTGGCAGTCAGTCAGACAATGGCAGGCAGGGACAAGTGTATGACTGTTGGCGAGGACCGGCTGTTTGAAGTTGATTTTTAATCGTTCAAACCCGGAAAGTTACCTATGGAGTGGTGAAGATCGGGTCAGAAAAAAGAACTTTTTTAATTTAAAGTTGTCGAAATAAATATAGATATTGAGTAATTAACAAGGATGTAATTATGAATCTAACAAGCCATATTTCACATTACCTGTCGTATTTATCAATACCTTCTCTAACTTCCTGCTTTTATAGTTACTGGGCAGGAAGGAAAGTCGACCAAATGGTCCGATTGCCTGAGTGTACCTATACATCTCTATCTTTAAAAGCCTTGGAAAGTGAGGATTATACTGCTCTCTCCGCACGCACCATTTGGGATAAAGCCAAAAGCAGCAGCAATATTAACATCTACGAAGATGACCCAACAAAATTAGAACGTAATAACCCCGGTAAAGGAATAGATACTGCCATGTCGGATACCGGCTTTTCAAAAGGCATTCATATTCTGGATATTGAATGGCCGACCGGAATGCGAGGTACTCATCCGGTGATTGGGGTCGCACTGGAAGGATCCCCTAATCAAGGAATAGGTTACAGAAATCTTCTTGGCGGCACAGAGTCATCATGGGGCTGGGATATAAAAAGCAAGGAACTGCTTCATAATGGTCAAATTATAGGCAATTACCCCGAAGATAAATCAAATGGATCATTTGATGTGCCCGAAAAGATAAGCTGTATAATTGATATGAATGCAGGAGTTATAGGCTTCAAAATCGGCGGGAAATATCTGGGAGACGCATTTTCGGGGCTAAAGCATAAAACTGTTTTCCTGGCTGTGTCCGTTGTTCGGACAAGCACAGCAATCTCTGTCAACTATATCAAAGGCTCTAATACCACTCTTTCGCTACAAGATCTGTCAAAGCTGGCAATAAGAAAGCGGGTTAAATTTGAAGAGCAAATTGCCCAACTTCCTACTGCTCCACCATTAAAGAGATTCATTGCCGATCAGGAAATGACCGACGCTGATGGCAACGATGATAATACTGACCAGGAAAATATATAACTTTGCTGGCTGCTTTAACGGGTGTCTTCATCTTCCCGGCTGCTTTCCAGCCATCCTAATGTAGGCAAAAATCACTGGTTTGGATAGTTTTCTGATTTGTTCTGAAGTACAGAAAGACCGTTGCCGGTCGAGAACAATAGTGATTCAGTCTTGTCTCCGATCTGTTGTTTTATCGGCTATGGGGCCAGCGAAATAAAAAGGATAAGTCACAATTCAGTGGGCAGATTCTCTTCGTATTGAAGCGTTTGATTGCCCGATGACAGGACCCGTTGGTAAACTGCCGGGATAAAACCAACAACAAGTGCAAGGGATCGTGAACCAATGAGAAGCACAGTACTGGGCATTCTTCTGCTCTGCCTGTCGTCAGCAGGGATAGCTTACGAGAATCCGATCAAGTCAGATTCTCCCCAGGATTATCTGGTAAAAAAAGGGGACACGCTCTGGGAAATCTCCAACCGTTTTCTGAAAAGTCCCTGGCTGTGGCCTGAAATCTGGCACGCAAACCCCCAGATACATAACCCCCATCTGATTTTCCCCGGAGACCTGGTGAGCCTTGTCTACATCGATGGTCGCCCGAGGCTGACGGTTGTCCGTCGTGGCGAGAGTGGCAGAACTGTCAAACTTAGCCCGAAAGTGAGAACACTGCCTGCTGAAGCGGCTATTCCTGCTATCCCACTCAGCGCAATCGATGCCTTTCTCAAGAGCAGCCGGGTATTTACCTCTAAACTGGCGTTAGACGGTGCTCCTTATATATTTGCTTCCAGACAGGAACGGATCATTACCGGTGCGGGAGACAAGGTTTATGCCCGGGGACACATAGATTCACTGGACAAGAATCTCGACATTCTTAGGGCCGGAGGCGTTTTGAGGGATCCTGACAGTGGTGAAGTACTGGGTATTATCGGCCATGAAATAGCAGGTGCCTCCCTGCAAAAAGTAGACAATGGCATTGCCAGCCTGAACATCCAGACAAGTCTTCAGGAGGTGAGGCCGGGTGATAAGGTAGTGCCGGCAGACACCTTTAGCCTCCAAACCACCTTTTTTCCCAGGGCACCTGATGCGCCGTTAGAAGGCAAAATTGTCTCTGTTGTTGATGGTGTAAAAAAAGTGGGTCAGTTCAACAGCGTCATTATTAACCGGGGTATCCGGGAAGGTTTGCGTCAGGGCGATATATTCAACGCCTACAAGAATACGGAGGTTAAAGATCAGATCAGTGGTGAAATGGTCAATTTGCCTCCTGAGAAAGCCGGCATGATCATGATTTATCGCCCTTTTGAAAAAGTGAGCTATGGTATTGTGCTGACGGCCTATGAAGAAATAGGTGTAGGCGATACTCTGAAAAGCCCCTGAGGTGCGATGATTCAACAACATGACTCCAGCTGGCAGCAGTTAAAACAATGGCTGCTGCTTTCATTTCAGCCCGGACTGGGTGCGGTTCGCCTCAATGCCCTGGTCCGGGAGTTTGGTTCTGCAAGCGCTGTTTTGTCAGCCTCTTATCAGTCATTGAGGATGGGGCTGCCGGAAAAACTGGCGGCGCAATTATCGGGAAATCCTGAGACACCAGATATTACTGAGCGTCTGAACCATTGTCGACTCTGGCTGGAATCCAGTCAGGCTCATCACATTATTACCCTGCAATCGCCTCAATACCCTGCTGCTCTCAAGGAGTTAAGTGACCCTCCTCCCTTGCTTTACGTGATGGGTAATCTCGATCTGTTGAATGAGCCCCAAGTGGCCATTGTCGGAAGCCGCAGGCCGACCCCTCAGGCTCGTCGATTGGCTCAGGAGATGGCCATGGATTTGTCTCGAAAGGGACTGGTGATTACCAGCGGCATGGCGCTGGGAATTGATGCAGCCGCTCATCAGGGAGCATTGGGCAGTTATGGCAGTACCATAGCGGTTCTGGGAACCGGGGTGGATGTGGTTTATCCAAGGAGTCATGGCGACCTTTATCAGGCTATAGCCATGCAGGGCGCAATTGTGAGTGAGTTTCCTCTGGGGACGACACCTAAACCCGGACATTTTCCAAGAAGAAATCGCATCATCAGTGGTTTGTCTGTCGGTGTTCTGGTGGTAGAAGCAGCGCTTAACAGCGGTTCATTGATTTCGGCCAGACTGGCTGCTGAGCAGGGACGAGAAGTGTTTGCTGTACCGGGTTCTGTTTTAAATCCTCTCAGTCGTGGTTGTCATAAGCTCATAAAGGAAGGAGCTGTTCTGGTTGAATCGGCTGAGGATATCCTGGTCGAGTTACAGAGCTATCTGAGAGCTTATGTGGTATCCACCTCTGAGCCAGAACCGATCAACTCTGATTTATCAGGGGTTCAGAGAGTCATTCTGGAAATTATGAGCGCTGAAGCCATCAGTGTGGATCTGATTTGCCAGATATCAGGGCTCTCGTTTGACGAAGTTTCTGTCATTCTGACTGAGATGGAGCTGGAGGGTTTTATTGAGTCGGTGCCTGGTGGTTATATCCGAGTGGGGTAATTATCTCACTTCCTCGCCAGCTCTTGCTTCATATCGGTCAATAATAGCCTCAACCTGCATGGGCTTTGCGGTATGTCGTAATTTCGGCAGGTCGTAAAGCAGGGGCATCCCTATGCGGGAGTGCGCCATTCCGCAAGCCATCGGGTTATAACTCGCCAATCCAAGCCGCACAGACAATGACATTCACTAATAATTTAAATCTTTCACTTCTGGTACGATATACCACAAACTTTCGTACAAGAAATGAAATATCTATGACGTTCGAAGAGTATTATCAGAAGCTTCCCATCAACAAGAAGAAGTTGAGTAATGTAAAGCAGACCATCTTGAAGCGTTTATGGGGACAAGATAGCAATCCATTTCCTAAGCCTTGGGTATCTTCCGCTGAACTGCTTGAACTGACAAGTCAGAAGTACTTTGATCGTCGAACCAGAGAGTTAAGAGATGCGTTGGGTTGTGACCTGGAATCTGCTTATCAGGAAGAATTTGAAGGCCATGCCTGGCGTTTTAGATCAGACACTCTGACTGCTCCACAAGCGCGAAAATATCTCACAAAAGCGCAAAAAGATCGTCTTTTTACTGAAGCTGAAAATACCTGTGCAACCTGCGCTACACAAACCGAAGCGGGTGTCAGAGGTTTACAAGCAGACCACAAAGTACCTCTTTCCCGCGGAGGAACTAATGATTTAGAAACTGGCAGCCTATGTGTAACAACTGCAATGTTGGGAAGAGGAGAGCTTGCGAAGGTTGCCACCTGAACTGTTAGACCTGTTCATGGGCTTTCCCTGAAAAACATGGTGTACCTTTTATTTTGAACCTCAGTGAGCCAGTACTGAAGGTTATTGACAGTATCAGCGAGACTAAATCCATCAGTCGAGAAGAGGCTATCAGAATAGCTGTAGAAGCTTATCGTGAAGAATTTCTGACCAGTAAGCCGACATGATTGGGTGGTATCGCTCATGCAAATGCTTGTTAATGATCAGCCTGCCCGTGCAGTGAGATCCTGATCCCTAAACATATCCATTGTTTCAAAGGCTCGATGTGATGACGCCAACTTACGAACCGGTGCTTTCTGCAGAAGTGCCTTCCTGATTTGTCTACCTACAGCCTCTGCAACAGGTGCGGGAAATGCATTGCCGACCTGTCGATAGGCATGGGTCTTTCCACCAAAAAACTCCCAATAGTCAGGAAAACCCTGAATTCTTGCAGCCATTCGAATATTCAGCAACGGCATCCCTTCGCAACCAGGCTGGATCGTTCCATCTCTTTTGAGAACGCCTATGAAACCTTCTCCTGGAATCTCATCATCATTTGCAACTCGGTGAGCATTTACACCAAGCTCTTGCCACTGTCGTTTGGCTCTGGTAGGCCCCAGATCGGGTCCTCCATGTTTTTTAGATCCACCTACAAGTGTCGGAGCTATTTTATCAGCCCTCTTTTTCCATTTATCAACGCCTTCCCAACCATTCGATGACATGAGATCACAAAGAGCTTCACCTACAGTTTTAGGTCGCGTATTCAGAGGTTGAGGCCAGTGAAAATGCTTAAAGTAATCAGGCTTCATTGCCACCAGGATAACTCTGGGTCTTAACTGGGGCACACCAAAATCACTGGCCTGATGCAGCTTCCAATCAGAGAGATAACCCATCTCAAAGAGCGTATTAGATATTTCATCTCGGTAATCTTTGAACTTATCTTCCAGAAGCCCTGGAACATTTTCCAGCATCACGGCTTTAGGTTGAACCTTCTGAAGAATCTCCAGCGCCGTGGGGAAAAGATCACGTTCATCATTGCTACCAAGCTGCATACCGGCTTTGCTGAATGGAGGGCATGGCACTCCCCCTGCAACCAGATCAATTTGCCCCTGGTAGTCTTCAGCTTCATGTTCTGCAAAGTGCTTTAGGTCACTCTCAATGATATTGTCCCACCCCAAGCCATGAGCCTGATTATTGAGGCGCAAAGTCTGACTGGCATGATGATCGATCTCAATGAGGGCTGCATGAGAAAAACCTGCCACGTGCAAACCTATGGCCTGACCGCCGGCACCAGCACACATTTCAATCGTTTTCATCAAAAAACCTGTTTAATGTTCAAAACGGCAATTATACCAAGTTCAACTGTATGAAAAAAATCACTCCAACTCGAGATAATTTTTCAGCGCCTTCACTCTACGCTGCCGCTGCCCTTTATCCTTGGTTCTGGAAGACATACTTTTGCTGTAGGCTTCGACATTTTCATTGTCAGAGTCTCGGGAGCGAAGTTTTGTATAGAATTCAGTAAGTTTTCCCTTAATGCAATGAGGTTTTATGCCTTCTCTTTCACAAAAGTCTGACAGACACCAGATGCCATAAAGATGTGAAACGCCTCCGACATTGAACTTTTGATACTCAATATCCAAAGATTTCATAAAGTCAGTAACAAGTGAAAACCTGGCTTTGATGTAACTCCAGTCTAGAGTTTCTTTACTGTACTTCTCATAAAGCTCATCCAATATATTCTGGTTCGCATGCAATGGCTTCCCCTCAATTTGCTGAAACATTATTTCCGAAATAAATTCGTAATGCTCCATCCTGGCGACATCTGTACCTTCCAGTCGCTCTCTCCAAAATGGGATTTCAGAAACCCTTTCGATAAGGTCAAGAAGCTGGCTTCCATGATACTTTGACCTTCTCAACTCTTGTCCCTTCAATGGCTCCCCGTTACGGTTTAGTCTGTCGAATATATTATCTATTACTTCTTTATCTGAAGTATCTATATATTCAATGGGAATAACATACCTCCAAAACCGTTTTTTATAATCAGTCAAATTCTTTTCATCTAAATCCCTAAAGTACACCCCGGCTATTTTTTCATCATGAAAAGGTGTGTTTTCAAACTCATCTGATGCCGGTATTTCATTTTTTAAAAACCGAACTATAGAGGTCAAACGCTGCTTGCCGTCGATGACATCATATTTTGTTTTACCTGTATCATCGTCTATTTTTTGATGTAAAAAAATAGGCGGAATGGGAAAGTTTTTAAGCAAGCTATCAATGAAAAATGACTGTTTTTCGTCGCTCCAAACACTGTCCCTTTGGTAAGCAGGGGCAAAATTATATTTGTTCAGTAAGTAGCTCTCCCAGAAGTTAGCCACCGTGATCGTGTTCGTTTCTCGCATCAGGCTGACTGACATTTCATCTTCTCCTTGAGAGTCTCAGAACTGGAATATGTAACAAAATTACTGAATATACTTGTCAGAACAGCATTGATTGTTCTTTGAGGGTTAGGGTTTATCATGGTCACGTCGAGTAAGGGGTCACAGCCCGTAAACAGCTCGTCAAGCTCAGACCTGTCTACGTGCCAGTAAGACAAGCCACAAATAATCATTTCGTCATCCTTGTCTAGCCTATCAGCCTTGAGCTTTGCTTCAGCTCTAATAGGAAAAGACCACGTGTGACGAAAACGCTCTGAGTCACCTGCTGGGGGAATCAGGGCTGTAATAAGGTGATTATCATCCAGGCCATCATAAGCAACCGAAAATTCCTCTGTCGAACCATCCTGAAGCTCACGGTCGTACTTTATTCCATAAGAGTCTCTGGCAGATTTGCTCTCATGAAGAAAACTAATTGAGCCATGAGGCTTGAGTATTTTTATCCTTGCATTTTCCACTCTGTCACCCACAAGCCCAACTTTGTAGGGTATCTTGAATCGGTCTAGAAGGCGCTCTAGCCATACGTCGTAATTGTATGTGACGACCACTATTTCGCTATAGCTATCTGACTGACTGGCATGCCTTATAAACTCAAGCCAAGGCCAGCTCTGAGCTGAGTCCGGTATTTCTGGCACTTGTTTGTTATAAAAAACAAACAAGTGCTTAATATATTGGATGAATTCCTTGTAGGCGTGGATATAGATATCGTTAGGTCGGTCACCTAGGCCAACCTCATCAGGCTTCTTCTTTGATGCATAGACGTTTACGCACGTGATAATGTCCTCGATCAGATCCATTGCGTCCCTGGCACTCATGTTTGGTCTGGCCCCTAGGTTCCATAAGTTCGGACAGTGTTTAAAAGACAGGAAGCCCGGCATTCCTGTTGCTGGCCAAGGAACCTCGGTGCCTCTTCGAAACAAATTTATTACGTCTATATCATCAAATCGACCAATATGTTTCAGGAAATCTATGGTGAATCCGTTACCCAGAATCAAGAACAACTTCTTACTCAAAAAAATTCCTTGTATTTCTATAAGACAAATTAATGTTTGCAGGCAAAGCGGAACTTGTTTTCAAGCAGCTACGCCTAACCTACTAACCACTGCTTCAGTTTTGGCTCATCAAAAATGACCTGTTCAAACTCTTCTGGCGACTCTGCCTCAAATCGCACGTCTACAAACTCCTGATAATCATCATCTTGTGACGTTTTCATTTCCATCAGAGAGTAACGCAGGCTGTCGTCAATTTCCCGGTGTCGAGGGTCTTCGGGAAGCACGCAGATTTTCAGAATTTTGTGCCCCTGCACGTACACGAAGGAAGGGCCGGTATCGTTACGGTACGACTGGTCTTTGAAGTAGACCGGAATACGGATGCCCAGTGGGTAATCCTTGCCAAACTACTGCTTGTACGGTTCCATTACTACCCCTGAATTAAATAGTCTTAAAGATGCTTATTTTAAACCTTGCAGCGCACTGTGTTAAAAAAATTTTTGTGTTCCAATTTTGCACTACAAGCCAAACTTCATAACAGGCACAAAGATCAGAATCTTCACGGTCATTAACTAGAAAAGTGGGGTCTGTAAGACGAACATCACCGACTAGACTGTGGACCGGCAAAGTCCGGAAACGCATCAAGGCTGGTTTGCCAGCAGCACAGCGAAATGAAACCATGAACAGGTTTCATCCCTATGGTATTAGTTTGTAGAACCCGATTCACGTTGGGGATGCTTATGCTCATTAGTGTGGGCCTGAGTCTCACACTGAATAAAAAATGATCGTTTTCCCTGTGATTCAGATTTTATTGCAAGATTTTTTAATGCCTATTCGCTCAAACGTACAAGTCTTCTTATAATCTACCCCGAATCATCCACCGACCATTACACGGCTTACAGGAGTTTGAGATGGAAGTCGGCATTATCATGGGGTCCAGGTCAGACTGGCCAACGATGAAACTGGCAGCGGACATGCTGGACCGGTTTGGAGTCCGTTATGAAACCAGAGTGGTTTCAGCGCACCGGACTCCCCAGCTGTTGGCTGACTATGCCACAGGCGCTAAAGAGCGGGGCCTCAAAGTCATCATTGCAGGCGCAGGCGGCGCGGCTCACCTGCCCGGCATGGCAGCCGCTTTCACTAGCCTGCCTGTTCTGGGAGTCCCCGTTCAGTCCAAAGCACTGAAAGGTATAGATTCATTACTGTCTATCGCACAGATGCCCAAGGGGATTGCCGTAGGAACTTTGGCCATTGGCGAGGCAGGTGCCGCCAATGCGGGTATTCTGGCTGCTCAAATCATTGGTACGCACAATGAAGCGGTCATGGCTAAGATAGAAGCTTTCCGTAAAGAACAAACGGACACGGTTCTGGCTAATCCCAATCCGGCTGAGGATTAATCTGATGCATGTTTTAGTGCTGGGGGCAGGCCAGCTGGCGCGAATGATGTCATTGGCTGGCGCACCGCTGAACATTCAAATAAGTGCTTATGATGTCAACAGCGAAACAGTGGTTCACCCGCTGACTCAAATGACCACCGGTAATGACTTGGCATCCGCTATCAGACAGGCTGATGTCATTACCGCAGAATTTGAACACATTCCCCTCGATATTCTGGCTGTCTGTGAGAAAAGCGGCAAATTTCTGCCTTCTACAGAAGCCATCAAGGCAGGTGGCGACCGGCGTATCGAGAAAAAAAGACTGGACGATGCCGGTGTTAAAAATGCCCGATACTTTGTCATTCAGACTTATGAAGACTTCCACAAAGCGATTGAGCATGTGGGTGTGCCTATGGTTCTCAAGAGTGCTTTGGGCGGCTACGACGGTAAAGGGCAGTGGCGGTTAAAAGAGCTTGATCAGGCTGATACCATCTGGGCAGAAATGGCCGAATGCATTGCAGCTACTGATCATCAGGCGATTGTTGCTGAAGAGTTTGTCCCCTTTGTTCGTGAAGTCTCACTGGTCGGTGCCCGAAGTGCAAACGGAACGGTTGCTGTCTACCCTCTGGCCGAGAATGTTCATACCAACGGAGTACTGAGTCTTTCTACAGCCATCACTGATCAGGCATTGCAGGAACAGGCAAAGCAGATGTTCACTGCTGTCGCTGAGAGTCTTGGCTATGTCGGAGTGCTGGCACTGGAGTTTTTTGATGTGAGTGGTTCCCTGCTGGTCAATGAAATCGCGCCAAGAGTGCACAACTCCGGGCACTGGACTCAGCAAGGTTCTGAAACCTGTCAGTTCGAAAACCATCTTCGCGCTATCTGTGCAATGCCTCTGGGCAGCACCCGACTGATCCGAGAAACCACCATGATCAACATATTGGGTGAAGACAGGCTTCCTGAAGCGGTGATGGCGATGGCGGGCGTTCATGTACATTGGTACGGCAAAGTAAAACGTTCTGGCCGTAAGATGGGCCACATCAATGTTTGTGGTGATAGCTCTGGCAGTGTGCAAAACAAACTCTCTGATCTCGCGCAATGGCTCGATCAGGCAGCCTATCCTGCGCTGCATGAATTTGTCCGGAAGTCATCGACACAAGCTTGAGTCAATCCTGATCAGCTAGCAGCGTTTAGACAGCCTTGCTAAACTCTGCTACTCGCTGATCAAGTTGATAAAACGCTATGTCTAAAATTCAGGCTGTTATCGAACAGGGCGGCGTCATAGCCTACCCTACGGAGGCGGTCTGGGGGCTCGGGTGTGACCCCTGGAATCGGGAAGCTGTCTACAAAGTGCTGGCCATCAAGCATCGCCCTGTTGAAAAAGGGTTGATACTGGTCGCCTCCTCTCAACAGCAGTTTGCCCCCCTGCTTTCTAACCTGACTGAAGCGCAGCTTGAAACCTTATCAGCCTGTTGGCCGGGTCCTTATACTTGGCTGCTGCCTGATCCTGATCAGTGGACACCGGACTGGGTTCGTGGAAAATTTGATACGGTGGCTGTCAGGGTGAGTGCTCACCCGTTGGTTGTAAAGCTCTGTGAACAGGCCGGGCAGCCGCTGGTATCTACTTCTGCCAATCGGGCAGGAGAACCTCCTTTAATGACAGAGCAACATGTTCAGGAACAGATGGGGCAGCAGGTATCTCTGATTGTTTCCGGTGAAACGGGTCCACAGACCGAACCCTCTGAAATTCGTGATCTTCAGACAGGACAACTGGTCCGGGCTGGTTAATATCGGCTCTGTTAAACTGCGTCTCTTTTTTATCCAGCCAGCTCAGGGAGTATTATGGTGACCGATGCCCGTACTGGAAAAACCACCAGTCCAGAAAACAGCAGCGAATCGCTGGACAGCCATGAGCCTGTAGACAGCCATGAACAGGTAGACCGAGTCAGGCAATACCTGTTGTCACTGCAGGACGCTATTTGTAATGCTCTGGAAAAAGAAGACTCTGGCACTGTTTTCCGTGAGGAAACCTGGGATTACCACGGTGGCGGCGGTGGTCGTGCACGGGTTATTGAAGGCGGCTCGCTGTTTGAAAAAGGGGGAGTGAACTTCTCTTATGTGAAGGGCGATAAACTGCCACCTTCCGCCACAGCGAAAAGACCCGAGCTGGAAGGTCGGAGCTTTCAGGCCATGGGAGTCTCCCTGGTGATTCATCCCAGGAACCCATTTGTGCCAACGTCTCATGCCAATGTTCGTCTGTTGATTGCCGAAAAAGAAGGGGCCGATCCGGTCTGGTGGTTTGGTGGCGGTTATGATCTGACGCCCTATTACGGTTTCGAAGAGGACTGTACACACTGGCATCAGGTGGCCCGATCAGCTTGTGAGCCCTTTGGTGAAGAGGTCTACCCCCGTTACAAGAAATGGTGTGACGATTACTTCTTCCTGAAGCATCGA
>NZ_JAHHPN010000002.1:0-1632 GCF_024606325.1 Endozoicomonas sp. ONNA1 | reverse complement strand
TCCGTTTGCACTGCGAAGAGCCACCCTGGGTGTCCTGCGTATTATTGTTGAGAAGTACATGGCTTCCTCTTAGTGATTTGATGGCAAGCCAACATCTTCATCACCTGTTATCCGGTGATGAATGATGTCTGAGCTTAAGCCCCTTCCGATTTCCCATTCATGTTATCCAGTGTATTGGAAATCCAGTCCCGAGCTTCATTATTAATCTCCAGCGCCGTCCTGTCTTTGGTTTCTATGACTGTTCCTATATGAAGCTGAATGGTCCCGGGCTTTTTTAGAAAACTGTTCATAGGCCAGCAAGCAGCGGCATTATGGGCAATGGGCAGTACATTAACCCCAGCCTTTCGTGCCAGATTGACACCGCCTCTTGAGAACTTGCCTAGCTGGCCATTAGGATTACGAGTACCTTCTGGAAAAATCAAAACCCAACGACCGTCGTGCAAAGCTGAAGTACCCTGTTCTACTACATCGTTTAATGCGGCCCTTGGATCATTACGATTAATGGCGATAGGTTTAATGAGTCTGATGGCCCAGCCAAAGAATGGAATTTTCAATAGCTCTTTCTTAAGAACCGGAGCCTGAGGGCTAAAGAGCGTCTGCAGGAAAAACGTTTCCCAAGTGCTTTGGTGATTACTGATCATGACGCATGGGATGTCAGTAATGTTTTCTTTTCCATGTACTTCATACTTTATCCCACAGATAAATCTGGCCAGTCCCATAGCGATAATCGCCCAGTACTTCACCAGTATGTTGTGGCGTCTGTTCATGGGAACGAGAGGAGCAACAAAAACCATTACCATGGACCAGAAAACAGTAAAAATGGTCAGCAGGAAATAAAATAAAGCTGTTCTTATGGATTGAACGACGAGTGACATTTAAAACCTATTGTGTTTATCCTTGAAGACTGATCTGTGACTGTCCGATAATGAAGCGAGTAAAAGCGGCCAAGTCTTCAAACACTGGCACATTATCAAGACCTTCCCCTTTATTTAGCGTTCTGACGCCCTTGCCGGTTTTTACCAGAGCTACCTTACATCCCACTGCTTGCCCTGCCTCAAGATCTCTTAGAGAGTCCCCGACGACCCAGGCAGATGATGCAGGAATGTTTAGAGTTTCTTCGATCTGTTCAATCATCCCCGGAAGAGGCTTTCTGCAACAACATTGATCGTCAGGGCCATGGGGACAGTATTGAATGCAGTCAATCTTGCCACCTTCTGAAACCACCAGATCGAGCATTTTTTGATGCATGGCCTTGAGGGTTTCTTCAGTAAAGTAACCTCTGGCAAGGCCCGACTGGTTGGTTGCAATGGCGATGGAATACCCTGCCCTGCTGAGCCTGGCTATAGCTTCAATGCTGCCAGGCAGAGGAATCCACTCATCTACCGAACGAATGTAGTGGTCAGAGTCTTTATTAATGACTCCGTCGCGGTCAAGAATGATCAGTTTGCTCATAATTTCAGAAAGCAGGTTTGATACCTGAAACATTGGAAAATATTGGTTTTTGCTCGAATTGATGAAAGCTGGCTCAGTGATTCAGTTCCGAGAGTAGAACCAGTCATAAGCTATCAAATCCAGTGTGTTGACATCCTCTCGCCCCTGAAGGAGCGAGATTCCCGTTAGTCACCTAACAGG
>NZ_JAHHPN010000415.1:0-1113 GCF_024606325.1 Endozoicomonas sp. ONNA1 | reverse complement strand
GGTTCCGGGCTTCGTCAATCACTACCAGCCTGCGCCGGTTCAGGTGACACCAAAGCCCCCCTGATTTCAGTGATTTTCGCGACACCATCCTGACTGGCGGTGACCACATGGCAACAATCGGCACTAAAGGTGGCTGAGCTGACTTCATCCTGATGTGAAAAGGATGCTTTCACTACCCATGATCCATCGATCTGCTGGCCGATGATTTTCGCTGTTTTATCAACACTGGCAGTCATCACATGACGACCATCAGCACTGAAGACGGCTGAATTGACCTCGCCGTCATGAGCAATGGTGGCCTTTTCTTTCCAGACTCCGTCCTTAAGACCATAGATTTTAACCGTTTTATCAAAGCTGGCGGTCACCAGGTGGCGGCCACTGGCGCTGAACGTGGCTGATGTCACCAAATCTTCATGGCAAATGATGGCTTTTGGTTCCCATGACCCATCGCCCTTCTGACTAAAGACTTTCACTGTATCACGTATAGTGGCAGTCACAATATGGCTGCTATCGGGGCTGAAGGAGGCAGAAATGACCTCGCTAAAATGGTGAATACCAAGCTTTGGTTCCCAGAATCCATCAGCCTTCTGGCCGTAGATTTTCACCGTGTAGGGGGGGTCGAGGCTGGGAGGGGGAAACATCAACGGATCGTTCTCAGGCATTTTACCGATGGTCAACACATGGGCGCCGTCGGGGCTGAAGGCGGCAAATGTGACATGACTATCATTTGGAATGGAGCCTGTCTCCAGCCATGATCCATCGTCCTCCTGACCATGGATTTTCAACTTGTCAGCTCTACCGGGGGTGGTTATCACATAGCGCCCGTCAGCGCTGAAGGTAGCTGAGAGTATCCAAATTTCATGGGAAATTCTAGCTTTTGGTACCCACGATCCATTAGCCTCCAGACCATAGATTTTCGCCGTGTGGTCATAACTGGCGGTCACCACAAGAGTGCCATCGGGACTAAAGGCGGCTGAACTGACCACATGGTCATGAGTAATAGTCACTTTTTCTTTCCATGATCCGTCGGCACTGTGACCATAGATTTTCGCCTTGTGATCATCACTGGCGGTGACCAAATGATTGCAATCGGGGCTAAAGGTAGCTGAGTTG
>NZ_JAHHPN010000414.1:0-3039 GCF_024606325.1 Endozoicomonas sp. ONNA1 | reverse complement strand
CACTGAAAGCGAGTTTGTAGAAGTTGAAGCAGAAGCTGAAACTGAAGAAGCAGCTGAAGCCAAGGCTGATGACGGTCAGGAAGACGCTAAGGAAGCGTGATTTCCGGATCGTTGCGAAAAGGGGGCGTAGCCCCCTTTTTCAGATTAAAAAGAGCGTTTGTCACTTTGGGGTGGTCGTTGGCAAGAGCTTCAGTATGCACAAGCTTGTTCATATGTCATAAGCTTGAAGCGCTAAATAAATAAGCTCAAGGCTGCCCTGAACCCCTTATTGAATATTTGCGAGAGGAACCCACCATGGCAGCAATTACTGCAGCACTGGTTAAGGAACTGCGTGAACGCACTGGTCTGGGCATGATGGAGTGCAAGAAGGCTCTGGTTGCTTCGGAAGGTGATATCGAAAAGGCTATTGAAGAGCTGCGTAAATCTGGTCAGGCCAAGGCCGCCAAGAAAGCAGGTCGCACTGCCGCTGAAGGTATTGTCGCCACTAAAGTTGCCGAAGATGGTAGCTTCGGTGTAATGGTCGAAGTTAACTCCGAGACCGATTTTGTTGCCCGTGACGATAACTTCCTGAGTTACGTTCAGAGAGTGGTGGATGCCGCTTTTGATCGTAAGGAAGCTGACGTGGCCAAGCTGATGGAGGGTGAGCTGGAAGAAGCACGTCTGGCTCTGGTACAGAAGATCGGTGAAAACATTGGTGTTCGTCGTATTGAAATCGTAGAAGGCGGCGTGATTGACGCTTACGTTCACGGAAATAAGCGTATTGCTGTTTTGGTCAGCCTCGACGGTGGCAACTCCGAGCTGGCTCGTGATGTAGCTATGCACGTTGCTGCTGTTAACCCTCAGGTGGTTAACAAGGACGATATGCCAGCTGATCTGGTCGAGAAAGAGAAGGAAATCTTCAAGGCTCAGGCAGAGCAGTCCGGCAAGCCAGCTGAAATCATCGAGAAGATGATTGTTGGTCGTATCAACAAGTTCCTGGCTGAAAACAGTTTGACGGAGCAGCCTTTCGTTAAGGATCCTGATGTTAAAGTTGGCGCTCTGGCCAAGAAAGCGGGCGCTACCATCACAGGCTTCGTTCGCTACGAAGTGGGTGAGGGTATCGAGAAAGAAGAAGTGGACTTTGCTGCTGAAGTTCGAGCCCAGGCTGGACTCCAATCCTGATACTGTTAGTACTTAATGGATGGTGTCTGACCTTTCAGTTGAGTAGGCTTAATTGAGTCTGCTCAGCAGGTCTGCAGGTTTGCAGGTTTGCCCATATCCTGATGTCTGAGTATTGATGCACTGATGCAAGGTTGTATATGAGTGGCTGAATTTCAGCTGCCAATAGTGCATAAAACTCATTCATTGAGGTTTGGGGTGAGTCGGCAGGCCGTTGGGGACAGGCGCCTTTTCGCCTAACTCTGAATCGGAAAGCTGAAAATGCCGGCAAATGATAGACAACCGAAATATAAGCGCATTCTGCTTAAGCTCAGTGGTGAGGCCCTTCAGGGATCGGGGGACTTTGGTATTGATCCCAGTGTTCTTGACAGAATGGCCCTGGAAATCGGCCAGCTGGTGGGTATCGGCGTTCAGGTTGGTATCGTTATCGGTGGCGGAAATCTCTTTCGCGGAGCAGCGTTGAGTGCTGCTGGTCTTGATCGTGTGACTGGCGATCATATGGGGATGCTGGCCACAGTCATGAATGCCCTGGCTATGCGTGATGCCCTGGAGCGTTCAAACATCAATACCCGTGTCATGTCTTCCATTCCGATGGATGGTGTTGTTGAACACTATGACCATCGTCGTGCAATGCGCTACCTCAATGGTGGTGATGTAGTGATCTTTTCAGCGGGTACCGGTAACCCTTTCTTTACAACAGACTCAGCAGCCTGCCTTCGTGGTATTGAAGTTGAATCCGATGTTGTGTTGAAAGCAACCAAAGTTGACGGTATCTATGACAAGGATCCGGTTAAACATCCTGATGCAGTAAAATTTGAGTCCCTGACCTATGATGATGTGCTTGAGCGCAAACTTGGTGTAATGGATTTGACTGCGATCTGTCTGGTTCGTGATCAGCAGATGCCCGTTCGGGTTTTCAATATGAATAAATCCGGTGCTCTGCTCAATGCAGTGGTAGGTGGCGAAGAAGGAACACTGGTGAGTGGGGTGGTAAATGATTGAAGAAATTAAGCAAGATGCGCAAGAGCGCATGAGCAAGAGTGTTGACTCTCTGGATGGTGCATTTGCCAAAATTCGTACTGGCCGTGCTCACCCGAGTCTGCTGGATAGTGTCCGGGTTTCCTATTACGGCTCCGAGACGCCATTAAGCCAGGTTTCGAACATTTCTACTGAAGATGCCAGAACCCTGGCTGTTCGGGTCTGGGAAAAACAGATGGTGCCTGATGTAGAAAAAGCGATCCTTAAATCTGATCTGGGCTTGAATCCTTCCACTGCCGGTGAGGTGATTCGTATCCCTCTTCCTCCCCTGACTGAAGAGACCCGGAAGGGCTACACCCGTCAGGCACGTCAGGAAGCTGAAAACGCTAAAATTGCTATTCGCAATATTCGTCGTGATGCACTGGCCGACATCAAGGAGCTGGAAAAAGAAAAGGAAATCAGTGAAGACGATGAGCGTCGTGCACAGGACGATATCCAGAAGGTGACTGATAAATACATTGCTGCAGTCGATGCGGCGCTGGCCAGCAAAGAAAAAGATCTGATGGAAGTTTGAGTGCTTCATCTTCTTATTGGTTGCTTATAGACAGTCATGAGCGAGGAAAATCAGTCTGTTTGAATCTTGATGTAGCAGCCTGAATTTAATTGCTAATGCGGTTATAACAGCGTTCTCGTTAGCCCCTCCTCAGGGGCGTGGCTGCATTTCCTTTGCATGACTGCCTGTTGCTCCTCTAAATGTCTTATTTGATCAGGGATGTTGTCTCTCAGGCGGGTCTTTCCGTTCTGAGGCGTTAGGAGCGGCACTTTGCGGGTGTTTGTATTTAACTGTGAACGCCTCCAGGGGGCTGCAAATAAATTGTATTTTCAGATCAACAAAATAGTGAA
>NZ_JAHHPN010000413.1:0-2411 GCF_024606325.1 Endozoicomonas sp. ONNA1 | reverse complement strand
CTGCAGGCAGGTCGTAATCGATCTGGATTTGTTTAATGGCCTGATTGAGAGTCTTTTCGTCTTCGTCCGTGATAGCAGGGTAGACGTCGGTACGACTCACATAGACCACTTGTTTGCGACGAATATTATTCAGTTTTCGATGAACACCTGACAGATTACTTTCAGCTTTTTTAATGGCTCGTTTGGCCCTGGCGACATCACGATGAAGGTCGAACCGGGGCTTAGGACCCAGACGAGCCATTTGCTTGTCCAGCTCATGTTCAATGGCTGCGATACGCTCATCAACATCAGGCTGACCCGCTTTAAACACTTCTTCATCCAGATGTTCAAGTTTTGCCTCAATCAGACTGTTTTGCTCGTCTATACTGCCGTGATATCTGTAGTTCTTAATGTTGAGTTGATCGGCAATTTGATTGTTTTTGATTCTCTTGGCACCTTCATCGTCATAAAATTCGTTTACTTCTTCCATTAATTCCTGGATTCTGTCTCTTAAAACATGCTGCTGGTCGAAAAGGTTGGCATCATCTGCAAACCCCAGCTGTAAAGCTCTGGCCAGTTGAGCCATGAAAATTTTGCCTCTTTCTTGAGCAGCAGGGTTTTCATGAGGGGAGATATTTAGTTCCATCTCAAGAGCGGTAAGATAATTTAGTTGTTGTTCTTCGGCTCGCTGATCCGATTCTTCGACTACGGAGTTGAGACGATCATGAATATCTGAGAGTACGATATCCGCCTCCGGCAGATCTGCCTCCAGGGCTGGTCCCGGCCGTAAGATCATGTACATCCCACTCAGCTCGTGATATGAGACATCACCGCCATCAATCTTTGCACGGATCCTTTGCAGTCTTGTTGCTTTGTCATCACCTTTATTGATTTTGATGGTGAGTATTTTTTCCAGCACTTGCAGTTTGATCCGGGCCTTTAACTCTGACACCCGTCTGGCTTCTCTGATGCACAGATGCATAAGAATAGCAATGACCTGACGTTGGAAATACACATCGTCCTTATCATTGAGGCGATTCTTTTTCCCCAAAACTCTTGCTGCGGCACGAAGTATCCGAAGCACTTCAGGCATGGCTTTGGGGTGGCCTGGTGTGCGGATGTCTTTCAGTTCTTCTTCCAGCGCTGCATTCTTGAGAAGCGTATTATAAAGTCTTGCCTTCAGAGCATTGTGGTCTTCTGTCGTGATGCCTTCATTCTGCTCACTCAGATCAAGGCCAGGGATCTGCCGCTTCAGGTACTGCTGAATGGCCCGGGAACGGACTTCCGGATCCTGCTTGCTTGCCATTTCAAACGTCTGTCCGGCAAAGTCGCCAATGACTTTGGAAGCAAAGCTTCCGTCTTCGGGAGGAGAAACGCCGTAGGCTTTGGTGACAATGGGTACCAATTCATGAATATTCTGAACAAAATGCCGGTTAGACAGCAGATCTTTAAGTTCAGGTTTGAAGCCGAAGTGTTTTAAGAGTTGATTATACATCCAGGTTGGCGTCATGACCGACGAAGCGACTCTGACGTGCCCTATTGAGAATTCAAATTCATCTGCGACACCTTGAGTAGCACTATCTTGAGTAGCACTATCTTGAGTAGCACTATCTTGAGTAGCACTGGTCAATGCCTGCTGAAAAGACTCATAGTACGCAAGCGTCACCAGTATATCTTCGTATGATCGAGTCGTCAGTCCATCTTCGTTAAGTCCGGCATTGTGCTGTGCAGCTAACTCCTCCAGTAACGCCGTTTGCCTGTTTCGAATGACGTACTGGTAGCTTTTGACCTTGTCTGTTTTGATCTTTGTTATTGTTTCAGTAGCGGGTGGGAAGCCATAAAATTCTTCCAGGAGGTGGTACAGACCCATTTGCACAAAGGCGATATCGCTGGGATTCTGTTTCTGACCACGGAAGACAATAATCTCCCCCGGAGCTTCATTCACTGCCAGTTTTGGATAGCCAGCAGGTACAGGATAAGCCTGTGTCTCATCCTCTGCGTGTACAACATAGCCAACGGGTTTAAGGTAGGACAACAGATTATTCAGGGCCATCTGTTGTAAGTCTTCCTTCAGAACATGAACCCGGGTATAGGCCGTGGTGGCCGCTGCAAAAAGAGCCTCATCATTGACAAAGAGCGATTGCCCCAGATGCTTCAGTTCCAGAGGTTGATCGCCCGCGGCGATAAGACGCATAAAGGTGCGCTCGTTGACTTCAACTTTGTCTACTTCAATGGCGGCAAGGGCAACATAGTGATCAATTTCGCCCAGGCTTCCTGCTCTTTTATTGGCTCCTTTCAGTATTGCGACCAGCTGTTTGGGGTTGGCGACTTTCGTTAATGGTTCTAATGGTTGGATGTCACCTGATTGACTACAAACAGCCTCGACTGAATCCTGACTGGTCATTCCGTCTCTGACTTCAATGATCAGTTTG
>NZ_JAHHPN010000412.1:0-1739 GCF_024606325.1 Endozoicomonas sp. ONNA1 | reverse complement strand
AGGATATGCTGAACAACGCGAATCAGTTGGTTTTGGATGTTGAATCTTTGAGTCGCGTTCTGAGTGAAGTGGTTTGATTTTTTCAGGTTTGGAACAAAAACAGCGAAATCGGGGTCAGGTTTTGATTCTTGCTACCCGTTATGTCAAGGGTTGCGACCAGTCTTCAACCTCTATGCCCGGCACTCTACAAAATTCTTTGGTGTTATTGGTAATCACGGTCAGCTCCAGACTTCGGGCATGTCCAGCTATCATATTGTCATAGCTGCCAATCAGCTGACCGGTAGATTTCAGAAAGTGTCGAATTTGAGAAGAATGCTCTGCTGCATCCTCGTTAAAATCCAGTATTGGGATAACACTCAGGAGGGTATTTAACTCTTCCTGTTTTGTCTCCCGAAGTCTTTTTGGGGCGGAGCAAATGCCAAACATAAGCTCATCAAAAGTAACGGCTGATATAAACATACGACCATTGTTGTTTTTAAAATGTGCTTTAATACTACCTTTATCGCGCCCTCTCAGGATGTGAATCAGTACATTGGTGTCAAGTAAATATTTCATTATGACCAATCTCCAAAATCACGTTCTTGTGGTAGAGGCTGTTCTCTGTCAGGGTAATCCGGACAGACCGTGATGTTGTCAAAAAATTCGTCCCAGTCAACATCCACGGGTGAAATGGTCAAAGTATTCCCTTGTTTCTGGATTTGAACGTGCTTTACATTTTCGGGAAACGCAAACTCTTTGGGAATGCGTACAGCCTGCGTTCTATTGTTTTTGAAAATGGTCGTTTTCATATTCGAACCTCTCTTGTATATACCTGAGTATATACTAGATTAAAAATTCAGGCCTTGCCTACAGATCTAGCAGCCTGTCGGACTTAGAGGAAACCGGGGTCAGGACTTGATTGTTGACATCGTTTGACTCTGTTCTATTTTTAAAGCTCTTTGGCTCGTTCCCACGTTTGGCAGAACAGTGGCTCCCATGTTGAACTCATACGATATCTCTGGTTGTAGAGTCTGTTTTCGGGTGTGGATCCTTACTGGGCGTTTCGGTCAGTTAAGCAGTCAATAACTGCCGGGCTTTCGTAATCCTGTGATGCCGACACGACCTCAGCCCTCATAGCGTTAGCCTCCGGTTCCGCCGTGACCACTTGGCATGAGTTCCAGTGTTTGCTGGACTTGTCTGCGTCCGGTGTATCGAATAACAGAAACTATTCACCACTCTGTACCGTTCAGGCTTTCACTGGCATACGCCAGCTACTATGCCGTCTGCTGACTTCTGTATAGCGATCAGGACACCTTACGATGACCTCAGTCTGAAATGTCAGACACTACACAGACCTCCCAAGGTAAGTCACACCGCCTTCACTGCACAACTGCCGGATCTACTGCCTGAATGTCCGGATGAGTATGGGACTTCGTTACCATACGCTAACTCGTCCCCACGCAGGCAGCCTCATATCCGATTTATGTTCGTCAGCTCGCAGTTTTGCTCCACACTGCCTTCAGCCTGTACCTCGCGATACAAACCTTGTGTTTCGCTAGCCCTTCACCCTCATCTGGCTGGGCAGGGGACTTTCACCCCCAAGCTGTGCAACATGCTCGGCACACCATATGCATTCCCACGCTGGAGCGTGGGAACGAGTAAACGAATAATATTTATTATGCCGGGCCATCTCTCACAGTGATGCACAACGCTGGTATGCTAGTTTTGACTGTTGTGCCTATCCACGAAGGAATGATGCA
>NZ_JAHHPN010000411.1:0-1779 GCF_024606325.1 Endozoicomonas sp. ONNA1 | reverse complement strand
GCTATGTTGGTTCAATGGTTGACTACGAAGGTCTGGACTTATTAATAAATGCAACAGAGCAGCTCAGGGATAAAGGACTGACTGGCTTTAAGGTTTTGATGGTAGGTGATGGTGCCGTAAAAGCTGAACTGGAGCTAATGGCACAGAAAAAGCAACTGCAGGATCTGATCATATATACTGGAAGAGTGCCACATGATGAAGTTGAGGATTACTATTCTTTAATTGATATCTGCCCGTTCCCCCGTAAAGGCCTACCTGTTTGTGAAATGGTTTCCCCCCTGAAACCCTTTGAAGCCATGGCAATGGGTAAGGCTGTTGTTTCTTCTGACGTCGCAGCCCTGGCTGAAATTGTACAGGATGAAAGAACAGGTCTACTCCATAAAATGGATGATGCCGAAGATCTGGCTGATAAACTTCAACTACTGATTGAGCAGCCGAAACTGCGTGAGCAGTACGGTCAAGCCGCCAGAGAGTGGGTTGTTGCCGAACGTGACTGGAAGGTTTTGGCTAAGAGGGTTGATGCGGTTTATAAAAGGTTGCTTTCTCAGGTTGACGATGAAAAAGCTGCTTAAACGGTTTTGGCGTTCTTCAGGTTTGGGTTTGCGATGGCTGGCTAAGAAAGAGTTACCATGTACTGAATGGATACTGCTTCGGTTATGGCCGGAGCACAGATTTCATTTAATCCTTTTCTTGTTCAGAAATAGTCATATAAACAAAGCGCATTCACTGTTAACAGGTTTTGTACCTGCTAATCATAGTGAAGCGCTCTGGCTTGAAAGAATTTGTAGCTTTTATGATATGATCAGTGGTCGGCATCAATGGCAACTGCCAGAGGCAGAATCACTACTATTACCTGTTTTTAACCAAAACGTTTTAATGGCGCTGCATAACTCGGCACCCTACGATTTTGCCGGTTACTGGTACCGTTCTGAAAATATTCTGATGCAGTTACGTAACTGGGGTGTTGCCATTCATTGTGCAACCCGCCCAGGTTATCCTTGGGATTTACAAAAGCATCGTGGGTTACCGGTAACGCAGGCTGACCGGGTTGGGGGTGTGGTTTTTCAGCGCTTGCCTGCCCATGCTGCACCTTATAAACAAGGTTCCGATTTTCGTTACGTGAAAGAGTATTCCAGACAATTAGCCGAGCTTGCTACCCAGCAAAAGGCCACCGTTATTCACGGGCATTCCAACTACCTTAATGGCCTTGCCGCTATTGAAGCGGCAAGGTTAGCTGGTGTCGCTTCTGTTTATGAGGCTCGTGGTTTCTGGCATTTAACCCGGCTTTCAAAAGAGCCGGATTTTGCCAACACCGATGCTTTTCTTTATGAGGAGAATATGGAAAAGCTGGCTCTGCGGGAAGCAGATCGAGTGGTTACGCTGTCACAAGCAATGAAGTCGCTGATCATCAGCTGGGGTATCAATGCGGATAAGATCCATGTGATTCCTAATGCGGTGGATGCTCGCCGGTTTCAACCACAACCCTCTGATATGGAGTTACGTGAGCAGTGGCCGGTGAGTGGTTTTATTGTTGGTTTTATTGGTTCCATTACGCCCTATGAGGGACTACTGGATCTTACCGCTGCAGTTAAACGACTACGGGCACAGGGGATTGCCATTTCATTGGTAATCGCCGGAGCCGGGCCTTATGAATCTGAACTCAGAAAAGCAATCAACGGCTGTGATTATATTTATTATGCCGGAGCCATCCCTCACAGTGATGTACAACGCTGGTATGCTAGTTTTGACTGTTGTGCCTATCCACGAAGGAATGATGCA
>NZ_JAHHPN010000410.1:0-1653 GCF_024606325.1 Endozoicomonas sp. ONNA1 | reverse complement strand
ACGCTGCCAGCATGGCCAGTCGCCATAACCAAAGCTCCATTTGTGACGCACTGAAGGGCTCAGATGTATAGTCATAATCACCTATCATGGACAAAACCCACAAACACCCGAAGAGTATCGTTAACGAGAAAAACTGAGTCGCATCAAAAAAGGCTCTGGTCCGTTTAAAGACTGGCAGGCCGTAGCCCAGCAAAAGAACCACCAAACTGAAGACAAGAAATTGCACTGGAAAGCTCTTCCCGAAAAGCGGCAGATTACCATCACTAGTCCAGTAAATCGTTTCGAAAAAAAACCAGCAAGCCAATACCAGTAATCCCAATACCCAGAGCAACAGTGATTCCAGCACTATCGCGACTAACAGATAAATCGCAGCTCCAAGAAGCAATAACAGCGAATAGTGACCATTAACTGTATAAAAGACCTTGTACAGGTAGTAAATGGAAGCCGCTGTCGATATAGCGCCCAGGAAAAAAATAAGCTCCTGACTAAACACACGGCCTGTCTGGCGTGACTTGAACCAACCGCCAAACAGATAAATGCCAACCGACAATGCAGCGAAAAACAAGCTTCGGGTGCCGTCCTGAAGAGTAAATAAACGCTCCAGCCATGCAATCAGAGCCTTATCCGTAACCACTGCTAACAGTGATAGCACCATGGAAAATAGCGCCGCCCAGCAAGCGTACTGGGCCAGGATGCGCCATTGAAAGGATTGCACATCCAGAGAGTTCAGCAGGGCTTCTTTTTTGCCTTCATCCAGAAGACCATCCCGGGACCAGCTCTTGAGTGTTTCTTGCAGAAAACGGAACTGTCTTCCATTCACTTTCATAATGTCTCCCTGAGATAACCTGTAGAATCTGATGTGTCTTTTAATGCATTATGATGAGTAGCCCCTATCATTCTGAGTGTGCACCAAAAAACCATTCAGTTGCCATCATTGTTCAATACGCCCAGAACGCGTGTTCAACGTCCGCCAGATCTGGGTAAGCCTTTCATTTTTAAGCAATATAGCGTATTTTCCGAACCCTTAATTTTCTACTGGGTGTTGACACTTTTGCCTTATATCCCTAATATTCGCCGCACTTGTTGAGCAGCACATTGCTGATCGCAGGGCCCAGGTGGCGGAATTGGTAGACGCGCTAGCTTCAGGTGCTAGTGTCCGAAAGGGCGTGGAAGTTCGAGTCTTCTCCTGGGCACCAATCCTCAAAATTTTGTCATGTGATTCGTAGTAAGAAAGCCGGACAGTTGCCCGGTGGTATTATCTTTAATCTCTCTTCCTTTTTGTTATCTCGAACCCCGGCAAAGGCAAACGCTCTTCGCCCGCAAGACCAGTCCCCCCAGAAAAGAAACGCGCAAATCAGCGGCTGCCATAGACAATCCACTGGATTTTATTATTAGGTGACGTGGTTATTTTTTGAGATGGTTCACGATGATGACGAGTGTATCTTCAATCTTGTCAAAGCGCTTATCGTGTTCGTCAAAGCGCTTATCATGTTCTTCAAAACGTTCATCAACCCTCTTGAAACCTGCAAGTGTCGCCTGTGTCAACGCCGCAAGATCAGATTTAACCCTGATAACCTCAGATCTGACCCCAGCAATATCTGACTTTAAGTCTGCAATATCACGCTGGTTAGTCAGTGTGATGTTTTGTGTGTC
>NZ_JAHHPN010000409.1:0-9110 GCF_024606325.1 Endozoicomonas sp. ONNA1 | reverse complement strand
TCCAGCGAAGAGATCAGCGGCATTCGCAAGCGTGTGATCCAAACTTACCAAGGGCTGTCTTTAAGGTTTTGAGTGACCAGGTTCGCTCACTTGAGGATGAGTTGCGTCAGAAGACTTTAATGATTCAAGCTAAAGGTGAGGAAGCTCATGAACTGGATAGAAAAGTTCAGGAGCTTACACGACAGGCTGAACACAATGAAAAGCAAATGATTCAGGCGCTGACTGAGCAGGACAGAATGAGAGGTGTTGATAAATTAGTCAGTACTTTAAAGGCAGATTTATCCAAAGCCCACCGTCATATAAGTATCTTTCAGAAAGCCATTGATAAACTCAATGATCAAAAAGCTAGAGACGCCGAACGTGCTGACCAACTGAATTTCAAACTAAACCAGCTCACTGCCCAGTTACGGGATCAGCAAAAGACGGAGGGGCCAGTTTCCGGACCGGGACCTGAAAACATTCGATTGCAGACAGAGTTGCAAAGTCCAGAAGCCAGCTTCAGATCAGCACCAGACGTTCTGGAGACTCTGACAGCGTTGCAGCATAAAAACGATCAGTTAGAAACGCTGACAAAAAAACAGACGGAAGATTTGAATAAAATCAGGGATGAGCGAGATCAGGCCCGTGCAAGGGCATTGGTTGTTGAAGGGCAGTTAAAAAGCCACTGTGCAGAAATGACGAAAGTCATGGATGAGACAAAGAACGCCGAAAAAGGTTTGAACCTCTTGAAAACTCAGATTGAACAGCTGCAATCCCAACTGGATGGAGAGCGAAAGCGCAGTGGCAAGTTGCAGGCCGACAAACTTTCTTCTGACACTGAGGTGCGTCGTCTTAGAGCCCAATTCGCCAGTCAAGTCTCTGATGAAAGAATCCAGGCCAGTCATGCCAATATCCAGCTTTATAAGGAGCTGGAAGAGAAGAAGGCGGAGTACGAGAAAGAAACAGCTCATTACCGCGAGCTGTCGACCCAGTTTAAGTCTCTCGATCTTGCTATGAAAAAGAAGAGTGAAAAAGCGTCCGGGTATTTTGAAAAAAGCCAAAGACTGGAGCAGGCACTCAGACTGGGTGAAGAGCGTTTAACCGAGCTTGAATCTCAAAAAACTCAATTGGAAAAACAGTTAAAGGATACCCAAACCCGGCTAAAAGGTTCTAACGGTCGTATTTCAGCGCTGGAAGTTTGGTTGAATCAGCAGAAGACAGAACTTGAACAACTGAGAGTCACGGGAACTGAACTGAAAGCCAGCAAAGAGAAGCTCAACCAGGTTCAGACTGATCTGCGACAGACCCGGTCGCTGTTGAAAAAGACGGCTATGGCAGAGCAAAGCGCAAGGGAAGCGCTGCAGAAGAAAGAGGGTGAAGTGAGAGCCTGGGTGACTGAATCCAGGCAGTGGAATACCGCCAAGGCAACTCTGGAAGGGCAGGTTGAAACGCTGCAAGCTGGATTGCGCAGACACATGGAAGATAAGCATAAAGCGGACAAGGAACTCGCCGAACAGGTCAAGAGCTTAGAGGTTATGGCAAAGAAGCTGTTGGCAGCAGAAACAAAAATGAAACTGGCTTCCAGTCAGCCTCAGTCAGACCAGAGTTCACAGAGGCAGCACATAGAGTCGCTGACCGCTCAGGTCACTGAACTGAAGCTTCACAAAAAGAAAGCTGAAGATGCGCTGCAGTCATCCGAAGCAAGATTCAGGAAGGACTATAGCCAGTCTGAGGATAGAGTGAGTGAACTGACACAGCAGCTTATTGCCGTGAAAGCAAAACTGAGCAACGTGTCCGAAGCGGAACAGAGAGCGATCAGTGAAGCGGCTCAAGCCAAGTCAGGCTATAAAAAGTTTGAGAGTGAGTCTGTTCGTCTGGGACAACAGGTAGACACGCTCTCTGAAGAGGTCCGCCAACTTACGGATGAGAAGAAAAAGGCCAAAATGCAAATTGAGAAAGAGCGGCTTGAGCTGAGAAGTGAGGTAGCCATGCTGAGGGAGAAAGCCTCAAAAGCCGATACCATTGAGCAGGAGCTGAAGCTTAAGCACAAGGAGATCTCTGATCAAAAGGCTCAGCTTTCCCGGGCGGAGAGAGAACGCAGGACTCAGCTTGAACAGCTCAGGCAGGATTTGGACGAGTCCCGGCAAAAGTTTCATGAAGAAGAGGCGGCTAAATTAGTGTTTCAATTAGACTACAATGCTGCCAAAAGCCAACTGGAGCTGTTGCAGCAACAACACGCTGAGGCCATGGCTGAAATTGACAGGTTGAAAGCTTTGTCCGAAAACAGCGGGCAGGCTCCAAGGCTTGGCCCTGGTTTTGATTTCCGGGAGTCAGGCGTTGAGTTTGACGATGAAGGAGCCTATGTCAGTCTCAGTACCGCCACACATCAACCCAATTCTTTAACTCAGCTTGTTTCTACGATCGATGAAACAAGTTTGACCGATCTTCAGGCTCATGGTCCTCGAGGTGTCTCTCGCTTTGAATATCAGGATCTTATGAGGAAAAAGAATGAGTTGGAACAGCAAATCTCAGAGCTCAGGGAAGCACTCAGAATGGCTCAAGATCATGAGAAAGAGCATAAAATGCGAGCCCGTCAGGCCGCCTTGGAAGTGGGAGAAATCAGGAAGCAACTGACAGAGCTTAAGGCCGAAAATGAGCAATTTGCACATATGGCAAGTGACCGGGAAGAAGAGGAGAAAAAGTGGCGTGAAGAGGTCAGGAAACTGACCAAAGCAAAGGCACAGATTGAGCTTGATACACAGGCTGAGCTGGACGAAGCCCGTGAATTTGCTGAAAAAGCCGGGCGTCGAAATGCTGAGCTTGGAACAGAAGCGAGGCACTTGAGGAGCAAGTTGGAGGATCTGGAGTTTCGCCTGGAAAGAGACATGCCAGCTGTCATGCAGGAGAATCAGGACCTGAGCCAGCAGAATGAAGTACTCAGGACGGCATTTCTTGATTTGGTAGGTGTATTCAGAGAGAAACTGTCTGAAGCGGATCCGGATCAGCAAGCGCTTGAAGACAGGCTTTTGAAGATGCAGGCGATTTTATTGCCGCCGCAGCAGTAAAGCGTTGCCTTGTTGGGTCAAAAAGCCATCGAAAATTAAAGCCGCCCAAACAGGGTTGTATGGGCGGCTTTTTTTGAAGTGGTTGACGGGTAAATGTCGTCTAACCTTTAAACCAGTAACCCGCAAGCAAAGGACTGGTCGATGTCACCTTAAGTGTGTCACCAGTCGCCTCAAGAGTTTCTGGCTCGATCATCGCTATTTCGTCTTGATTAAAGCAGAAGCCAGCGTCGAATTTGATTTCATTGGGTCCCATTTTTTGTCCATACTGCATGCAGTCTGGCAGCTCAAAATAGACCTGCTCTCCAGATTGAACAATGGTCAAGGTGGCACCAGCAGAATTACTGTATGTGCCGCTCACATTTTCAATTGCGATCCAGTCATCCGGGCTGTGCATTCTGAGTTCAAACGAGTCTCCATCAAACTCGCAACGGTATACATCACCGAGCTGACACTGAATATTACCTTGATTGAAGCTCAGGCTACTCGTTTGTTCGTTATAGTCACCTGTGTAAACGGTAGACGACTCATCAGCTTCAGTTACAGTGAGATAGAATGCACCTTCGTTTACAGTGAGCCCGAGATGTACCGGCTCCTGGTCGACCAGCTGGCTGCCCACATATTGACCTTGATATTCGGACACAAAGTCGCTCTGACTCATAGTCGAGTTGTCGTCCGTGCCATCGTTACAGCCTGCCAGAACGGTGGCGGCAGCACTTAGCAGTAAAAGCTTTTTCATGCTGCCTCCTTAAAACAATTCGTTGAGCATGTAGCGAACCCACTCAGACTTGGCAACAGAACCTTGGACATTGGCTTGAATAGCGCTGATGGTGACATAACCCTGGCCGACAGCAATGCCCTCACTGTTTTCAGACTGATCAGCGTACTCAGCGTCAGAATCCATGCTGATACCTGCTTTGTCCTTATACATTTCTTTGGCGATGGACATGGCTTCATCCATGGTGAGGCTTGGATCATTTTCTATCAATTCGATTGCCACATAACCCATGAGCATGTCACTTGATGACAAGTCGTCAGTGAACTTGACGATCATGTTGTCGTGGCCCGCATTCCAGCCTACTTGGGTGTGTTTGAAACCGCGGTGATTGGCAGGATCTTCAGGAATGTTGACATTGAGGCCCGTGAATTTTGGCAGTATTGGTGCCCCATCTTTTGTCTGGGGAACCAGCTTATCAAGCAGTTCTATGACAATGTTAGCAACATGAGGCGCTTTGTCTGCCTCACCGTCATAAGCGCTGACGGCGATGGCAGGAATACCACGTGCGATAGCTGCGTTTGTTGCCCCCAGGGTGCCGGACATGTTGGTTGAAAAGCCAACATTGTTGCCTTCATTGGGGCCGGAAATAACGAGGTCAGGCTGTTTACCCCAGCGTTCGTTAGCATACACATCAATACCGTAAAGCGCAGCCATGGCCGGCGTACCTTCGACATAGTCTTCAAATGCAACGCTAGTGTCTGTGTCACCGACACAGACCTGGTCTTTATCGATTTGCGTGCGATCAACCGAGACCGACTTCATAAAGTGGACAGCACCACCTTTACCACTTTGCCCCGTGCATGGTGCCGACATGATGACGTCATGACCTGCCGCCTTGAGAGCAGCATGTAGCGTCTGAATATTGGTTGTCGACCAGCTGTCATCGTTGGTCAAAAGAATATTCATTGCGTTTGCTTGGGCACTAACCCCTAAACCGATGGCCAATGCCAACGCAGCAAATCTGGTGTTCATAGTTTATCCCTTTGTGTGCTTGAAAGTTGATAACCAAGCTAGAAGGGATTGATGACGGTTATGTTAAAACAAGCTTTCTAAGCTTTTAGAGATATCTTTAAATTTAACTGATTGTTTTTATTAAAAAATTATCATCCATGAGTGCGTGTTGATAGCGCCCGGTTTTTTGGTCTCTGCTTTTTACGAACAAGTACGCTTGGGCCAAGTCGCCAAAGTGCGCCCTCATTTCTTCTTTAATTTTGTTCCGGTTTTGATCAAGCGTTCTGGCTTTCAGACCGTGTTGCTCTAGTTCATTGATTGCTCGCGCATGCCCCCTGTAAGAACGCATGATCTGTGCTAACTCGTGTCCTTTATCTGTATCGGGTCTGGTACTGCAAGGATTGATATAAGCAGGCAGGCCATCCAGGCTACGCTTGGCGTACCAGTAGTAATAGAAAAATGGGGTCTTAGACATTTCGAGAGTATTGTCACCAATACTGACAGTGTGTTTGGAAAGGTTGAGCGCGGCTTTAGTCACAGAAGAAACATGAGGTGATGCCGGCTCAGTGTTTTTCGTAAGCACGCCACTCACCTCACTACTATCTGCTGTTATTTCGTGCTCCGAGCTAATAGGTTTATTCTCTGGTACTGCATTGGTTGCCGATTTTATCTGGGCCGGTCTGCCTGTTCGGTGCAATTGGAGATAGAAAACGAGCCCTGCAAGAGCACTAAGCGTTGCCATCAGCAACAGGGCTATCTCAGAATGAACGACAGAAATCTGCCAATCCAGACTAAAGGCCTGCTTATTTAAATAGAATGATAAATCTGAGTCTTGTGGTGAGGATTTTGGAGTTAGAGATATCTCTAAAACCTCAATATCACTGAACATCGAGATATTGGCCAGCGATATTATATTTGCGCTCTCTATCCATGCTTTCAATGTCATTGCACTGCGTTTTAAAAGTTCCTCCTTATCGTAACTATTTACCAGGGCGGCGTTGAGTGCGTCGGGTAAATACTCTTCAAGAGCAGACTGTATGACATAATTAAGTGCTAGCTCGTTAGCATGGCATAGCAATGTGAATATCAGGCAGGTGATGACCAGTGACAGTGCACATGAGCGGTATTGATTTGGCGTGGCGTGATAGGTGTTCATAGTCGTAAATAGTGTGCTGCTATGAGCAGGCATCCGTTGCCATAGTAGTTTTGATTAGCAGATTACCCATGACAGGAGACTGTTGGTGCCTCTCGAGTAAAGATTGACTGGCTTCACATCTAAGTGCTTGACTCAATGCTCTGGACAGGTACCAGCTTCCCGCAGAAGGAATGGTTTTCAGTTCAAAACGCTGCTCAGGTGGCCAGTCGGTCAGTTCAGGCTCAATACCGATAGCGGGAATAAAATCGACTTGGTTTTTGACAAATGCTTCAACCAGATCGGCTCGATGATTGAACCACTTTGTTTCACTATCATTAAGGACAACGCCGCGTTTTTTGAGCTCGATTTCAGGTACGAGAAAACCTGACTGGCTTCGCTTATCGTCCAGTAATCCAATATTGCGTTTATATAGTGTTGCTGAAGATAGTTGATAAATGGGTATGTGGCCGTACAGATAGATGGTGTAGGCTGGCAGCACTAAGGTCTCTTGATAGAGAGACTGCGTGTCCGGAGCCAGACCATTGAGTACTCGAGGTCGGCTGAATAGGAGATCAAAATGTTGGGATAAGAGATCATCAGGCGTAAGATGCTCCCTGGGCTTCCAAGATAATTCAACCCGAGCGTAGTCGCTTCCCGTTAACACCGATTCACAGAATAAAGCCGCCATAGCTTCTGCTTGCCAATCTGAAGGGGTATAAATGCGAAATGTCTTGTCACCTTTAGATACATCAACCTGACAGCTCAGCTGGTTGAGATTGATTCGGTCTGTCTGCAAAACAGAAAAGGGTAGCAGAAGTAATGTGCCTGATAACAATGAGGCAACGAAGAAGCTCCATTGAGTCGCACGAAAAAGGGTATTCCTGTGCATAGTTCTCCCTTGAGTGTCAGGAAAGACTACACGACAAATGTTACGTTTGAATGACTGGGAATCAGGCGCCAGGCCCGAGCCCCCCCATGCACGATCTCTATTGAGCTGTCTGCTTATCCTTTCAAAGGCTGGTGTGGACTGCGAGCGACTCAGACCATGGAGGGGCTGTTGGAGCGAAATTTGCCGTCTTGTTGTCATGAGGTGGCCGGTAAAAATGCTTTATCTCAGATGACCGGATTTTGCGAGGTTTTGCGACACCCTCTTTAGCGCGGGGGGATGTCAACAGGTTCAGTGGTTGCGGCCATGGTTTTCAATATGCCTAGTGTCATACGGCAGTCTGCCAGGGCCCTATGAGCCTGCCCCTCAACTTTCACTCCCATATAGTCTGCTGCTGCAGTTAGTTTCTGATACTGCCAATCTTCCTGGTAGTGATTCCATTGGCCGTAGTAGGCAGCGAAAAGTTTCATAACGCACCCTATCCTTGAGCACTGAGAGTCGAAACGATCAAGGCCAGAGCTTTGCAGGATAACTCTCTTGTCGTAGTCAGCGTTATACATTAACAGTGTTCTGTCTTTTATAACTTTAAGGAAGTCGTCATGGATTTCGGCCCATGCAGGGGCATTCTCTACCATTTCATTAGTGATGCCATGAATATCAATGGCTTCCCGGGGGATTGGTTTTGCAGGTTTTACCAGGGTGTCCAGTAGTATCTTTCCGGAACTGTCAATTATGCTGATCTCTACAACTTCGGCGTTCTTATTCAGGCCAGTGGTTTCAGTGTCGAGGTAGATGGGGTCATAACTCAGCCACTGCCTTGCAAGCCGTGCATATTTATGGCGATTATGAGCGAGTTCTTTAGAGATAATCGTGTCAGCACTTTTAATCACCTTGCAACGTTGAGATTCTATGTCTGAGTCATCAGTTAGTGGCCTTTTCTGTACTTTGGAACTATTCTCACAACCCCTGTGATTAGCGTCATCTGTCTCAGAAGACGTATTAACAATGCGATCTGCGATGAAAGTAGCAGATGCCTGGTTATATTGTTGTGCTGTCAATTTTGGCTGAGGATAAACGGCCTCAACACCGGAGCCCGAAGAATCCCCATCACTATTATCTTGTGTAAGGGTGTAAGTCGTTCCAACGTGACCAATGCCAGTCTTTGGTATATCCATACATAAAGAACTCCTTAATTCGTTTTAATTGAAATCCGTTCTCGAATTTCATTTTTTTCCTCAACTGGATACCCTGTACATCCAGTGCGGGGAGGAGTGTTAACTTGCTCGCCAGAGCAAGCTCCTGCCGGATGGCAAGACATTCAATGGCCTTCTGTTTTTGTCTTTAAGGTTCACCTTGAAACTCAAAAAAGCTGCCATCCTTTATCATCATCTCAAGCAAGCGATTACCTTGTCTGTCCACAATAGCAATGTAGCCAGGGCAGTCAAAGTGAAAGTAACACCCTTTGGACATGCCCCTTAGCCTTCTTGTTGCGGCAGTGGCAACTGTACCATGAGCGCCTTCTTCATCAACAGATAAAGAGACCTTCTGAAGTATTTCCAGCTGCTGACCTCCCGGTTTGCCTAATCTTGATAAATCTTCAGCCTTTATTATGTCGGTTCCAAATGTCTGAGAAATTTTGTCGAGTAAGTGAGTATCACAACTATCCGTCATTTTTATTTTGGGCAGCTTTAGATCCAGCTTCACTTCACGATAGTTTAATCTTTCAATCAGATGGTCAATTGTTTCATAATCAAGTTTGTCGATCGCCGTCGGATTTTCTGAATCAGCTGGTGTTATTGCGACTAATTTAAGATCTTCACCATTCGCAGACCGGAATTTTTTGCCAATGGCACCAAAATCTTTGTTATGAACAAATTGAAGTATTTCAGTTGAACACATCATAATGACGTTTTTAATAATGCTTCCATTTGCGCAAAGAAATCTGCCGGGGACCGTTCTGTGTTTAGGCATTTCGTGCTCCCAGATACCCCGGAACTCCATCACATTCGCTATAACCGCTGTAATTCTGTCTCGTTCTCCTTGAGAAAGACCACCAAACAACGATTTAATTTTTCCCCGGGTTTTCTCATTGACGTAAGCATCTGTGACATCGGCCAGCCAACGGCCTTGACAATCCAGCTTTTCGGTTTGATAACATTCAGACAGTATTTCATTAAGCTGCTCATTATTGAGGGTATTGGCAAAAGCTAATAAGTTAGCGCAAGAGATTGCCTGTTCTTCATCCGGATGCTCACCATAAGCGTGTTTTACGCTGAATTCACCGAGTTTTTTATGGATTTCAATCTCCAGCTCATCCGT
>NZ_JAHHPN010000408.1:0-1936 GCF_024606325.1 Endozoicomonas sp. ONNA1 | reverse complement strand
GGAGAATAGCGAGCTATTTGACGAACAAAAGCGGATTTTCAGACCAATTTGCTGCAATCCTCGCTACGGACGCTTAAGTCCGACAGGCTGCTAGTTTTTAACAGAAAATCTTTGACAGAGAAACACACATATTTTCTTGATCTATCCTTCGTCTCTATCAACTGGAACGCGCGGCTATAATTATTAAACATTCACTCTTTGCGGCACTGCTTTTGCTGACATGTCCTGTCGCCTGTCAGACCGAACCGTTTACAGGACATTATATTGTCGAGCTTGAACAGACTAGAATATTTCCAAACCAGAGCTTTTTTGTAAAGCGTGTTGGAAACCCTTCAGACACTACCAACACAAAAGACTATGCAGGACCAGATTCATCGCCTGATGACAAACCCCGCAGATCTTGGGGCCACGGAGTAGAAACGACCATTATTGAAGCGATTTCCTGGCAATCGGTTTACGCCACTGGCCTGCTGACCCTGACTATCAAAGACGCTCCTCCGGGTGCCACCGCTTATTCATGGTTACCATTAGAAGTGCTTGTCGATATCATCTGGCTTTTAAAAAGCCACTTAAACATAAAATCATCGTCGTTTGATCTGATCGAACAACAAGAAGCCAGTCAGGATGACCCGTTTGCAACCATCACTATGGTTCTTGGCTCAGGACATAGTCAACAATCATACCAACCATCAAAATCATCAGGTCAGCATGCCACGGAAGCCGCGGCCGATCCTGCAGACTCTTTCGTTAGCCGTCTGTATTCTGGCTCTGGAAGCGGTAACGGGAACCCCCAACAACACCTGCATACTTTGGGTTTAGATTGTTTCATCCATCCCTGTCGTGGCGTTTGTCAATTCCGCCCATCGTCAGATAGCAGAGAGCCCTCTGAGTGGCCGTTAGACTCCGGAAAAAGCTCGTGTCCCCATTTGGTCAATGGACACTGCTTTAGATGCATGGGTCATTTTGATCCTGTATACATTACATACCCAATGAATGCTGACGCTGACTATACAACTGATGCTGCCGGCCAACTCAATTATAATGTGAATTTTCTCTCCAACGCCGTTGGTGTTTCGACCATCAATGAGCTAATCCTTCCACAAAGTCTTCCCGAAGAAGTCGGAATTTGCGATACGCTCGGCCAGTTAACCTCCCTGTTTGAGACTTCAGAAACACATCAAACAACGATAGAATCATCCCAACTGGGTCAGAGTTCATCTCATCTTTACCATACAGTCACAGAACAAGCCCTGTCGGATCACAAGCTTAAATTCCACAGCGGGCAACTGAGCTGTGAGAAAACAGTGATCGGTAAGAATGGTCAGCAACAGTTATGCGGGAAGGTCTGCAAGAGTTATAAAGCCCTTTGGGAACACAAAAAAAGAGCCCACACCGGGCCACAAACCTGTGACGGAATAGTGGTCAGTGAGGATGGCCAGCAGCCATGCGGCATGGTCTGCAAGAACGCTCAAGCCCTGGTAGAACACAAACGCAAATTCCACAGCGGGCAGCGACCAACCTGTGAGGCAACAGTGGTCGGGAAGGATGGTCAACAGCACTCATGCGGGAAGGTCTTCAACAACAGCAGAGCCCTGTGGGACCACAAAAGAAGAGCCCACACAGGACCACAAGCCTGTAACGAAACAGTGGTCGGCGGGGATGGCCAGCAGCAGCCATGCGGCAAGGTCTGCAAGAATACTCAAGCTCTGTTTGATCACAAACGCCTATTCCACAACAAGCATCAGCCAACCTGTGAGGCGACATTGGTCGGGGAAAATGGTCAGCAGCAGTCATGCGGGAAGGTCTGCAAGAATAATAGAGCCCTGTGGCATCACAAAAGAATAGCCCACAGCGGGCCACAAACCTGTGACTTGACAGTGGTCAGGGAGAATGGCCAGCAACAGCCATGCGGGAAGGTCTGCAAGAATGCTCAAGC
>NZ_JAHHPN010000034.1:0-1157 GCF_024606325.1 Endozoicomonas sp. ONNA1 | reverse complement strand
GGCATGAAAGAATACGCAGCTGCGGTCATCGCCAACTACGTTCTTGACGATATTGCCTTTGAAAACGGTCGCAGGACTCTGGCATTCCTGGCCAATATTCAGGATACCCTGACACCTTATGCCAATGCCGCTGGCATGTCTGAATCAGACCTGATCAAAATTATAAATAGTACATTGATGCAGGCTCATGCCGTAGCGGTTGAGCAGCAGCTCAATGATTACTGGGTCAAACCTTCAGCCTTCCTGGCACAGACGGTCACCTGGTATTTCTCAGGCTACAAACCTCTGCTTTCGGCCCATAACACTCTTGAGGCTACCTTACTATCCCTGTCAAACATGTCGTTCCTCTACCTTCTGGATCTGACCAACAGGGGCGATTACCTGCACCGGATACTGACACCTTTCCGGCACTGGATGGAACACTATGGCGTCGATTTTAACCGAAACAGGCAATACGCCTACCACAGCAGCATTGAACAAGTCTCTGAATTGGGTGGACTGGCAATGCCATTCGGCAGGACCGCTTCCTCAATCATTCTGCTAAAAACCGGCTCTATGCTGTTTACCAGACAATATAACGCCAACCCCCACAGGTATCGCAGCCTTTTCCGCCTGGTTCCCGAAATGGTGAAATCCATGGGTTCCGGACAAGGGGTTAAGGTACCGCTGCTACACAGGATCACACCGGCAAAAGTGAAAACCATGGCATCTGCCACAGCCGGTCTTGTGCTGGGTCCGATAGCCACTGTCGGAGCATACGTCCACGGACTTATATCCCGGTTTACCTATGCTCAAACCTTCGGACTGGCTCTGACAACAAGCCTCACTTTCGACTTCTTCATGAATGACAACAAGATGCTCACTCAATGGCTGGGTGGACCTCTGGGCCGGAGTCTTGACAGGATCAATCGCTGGAGAGAAGCAGGCGAAACGGAATCTGACTATGTGAAACGTACTGCCATTACCACGCCTCAACGATTCAGTGAAACCGATGAAGCCTATACCAACCGTGTTAAAGCCAACAACATGATGCATGGCTGGACGCGGGGCGAGCATTATCTTCAGTTCCGTGAAAGACGTGATCGAACCATGAAAATGTATGAGCATGGCTGGGAGAAATACTTCAGGGAAAATGTGCCTGAATGGTCATTCTCCCA
>NZ_JAHHPN010000407.1:0-8592 GCF_024606325.1 Endozoicomonas sp. ONNA1 | reverse complement strand
AAACCGCCAGTGCCCTGGATCACATCGCCTTGCCAAGGGTCAGCCATCAGCTCGATCTGAAGTGATCGAAAAGCTTCATCCGACAGATAATCAGACCGGTGTCTGGCAAAAACAGTAGACTCTACAAATAGGCTTTTCATTTACAAAATATACGTTATTAGCGTATATTTTCAAGTTCAGGTTTTTTGCGCCAATGAATTTGCAACTCACTTCTATGCTCGAGGATACTGCAAAACCGTTAAGCAGCCTCATGAGCGCAGCTAACTCTAAAAACTTGCCAATCCCGTGCAACAGTTTTAAATTTCAGGTCTTAGTCAACCTCATCCTCTGAAATAATCAGGCTTTCGATCCGAAGATCTCAAATGAAAAACACCCGTCGAAAGCAGTGCACTGAACATAACAGCATAGTTTACAATATTTTATATATTGACACCTTAGGTATTAATATTCACATTTAGACAAACCTTTTGGTTTGGCATAAAATATAAATTAACACCCTGGGTATTAATATGTCATCTAAAATAAACTGGCTGATAAACCATACCTCACCTGGCTCTCTGGTGCTCCAACAATGGCTGACGAAGAACGGTATCCGTTATTCTCTGACTCAGAAATATGCCAAAAGCGGCTGGTTGAAGAAGCTCAGCTCCGGTGTTTACTACCGTCCTGAACCCGGTGGCAAGATAAAACCTGACTGGCCGGTTGCAATACAGGCCCTTACTCAACAGTTACAGTTGCCAGTACACCTTGCAGGGCTTAGCAGCTTGACTCACCAGGGACTTAGCCATTACCTGCCACTGAATTCAGAGCAAGTCTGGATTGGAACCAAAAGCAAGCAAATCCTGCCCAAATGGTTTCGGGAGTTTTCTGAACTGCCCTGGTTATACAGTATTAACCAAAAGCTCTGTGAACTAACTGACAAAGATTTCACCACAGTAACTGTAAAAGGAAAGGAGCTCAGAGCCAGCCGCCCAGAGTTTGCAGCTTATGAAGTGGTCGATGCTATCGGGAAAAATATTCGTTTTGAGCATGCAGCTGAATTATTTCAGGGTTTAGTTAACCTGAGCCCAAGAAAAGTGCAGTCTCTTCTTAACCGCAGCAGCGCTGTTCAGACCAACCGCATTTTTCTTTTTCTGAGCCATTATTGTGGTCATCAATGGTTCGATCGGCTTGATGAATCTCAAATACAGCTTGGTTCTGGTAAACGTCAGGTGGTAACTAATGGTCGATACGACGAGCGTTACCAGATAACCGTCCCCCAATCCCTCTCTCATCCTGCATCGTAAATAGAAGATCAGACATATGGACAAAAAATCCGTTTATTACCAGCAGGTTTCCCTGTTGATCCGAACGCTGCCAGTTGTCGCAACCGAGCCTGTCTTCGCTCTGAAAGGTGGAACCGCCATCAATTTGTTTGTTCAGGATTTTCCTCGACTGTCTGTAGACATTGACCTCGCCTACCTTACTCTCGAACCAAGGGATGAAGCACTGAGAAATGTTCGCTCAGCACTCGAACGTATAGCAGAGCGGATAAATGCACAACCTTCAACCACTGCCGTGCTTCAGAACAACCGGCAAGACGAATTAAGAATTATTGTTACTACAGAATCTGCAACCATCAAAATCGAAGTCTCTCCTGTTGCCAGAGGCACACTGCACGATCCGGAGCTGCTGCCCGTGGTTGAATCAGTAGAAGATGAATTTGGCTATGCTGAAATATCTGTTGTCAGGCTCCCGATGTTCTTCTAATGCCGTGACTCTTTCTGCAAGACTCATACTGCACGCCCTAATGGTTTTTTATTTGATGTTTGAAAGTAGCAGATAAAAGAAGAGCCGCAACTCACCCCACATTGAGATGCACAGAACCTGAAAGAAAGGAAACCAAGGCGAAAGACAACCCGGCAACACTGAGCAAAATAGCCAAAGATATCACCGCACCGAAAGCGCGGTTAGGCTGCCCGATGCTGACGAAATTTTAAACGACAACGAAAATATACCAAGTTTTTCGTAACTGGTTAAACACCAAAAAACACTAACATGGTCACCCAATAAGATAGACGACTATCATTCTTTTCTTATTTTTCCTAGCAGGTATACTGCCTATTGCATGAAACTTCAGTACCATATAGATTACAAAAAGCATACAAAACCACACATTCTATGGACAAAATATGCAAACGAACAATAGCAATCGAGATACTTGATCCGCCTTTATACCCAGAGTTTATTGCCTTCCTTGTCTTCGCACCTGTACAAGAACCTATCCGCAGTAAGCAATGTAACAAAAACGAAATAATCAAGTGCGAAAATACAGAATTACTTAAATAAGACACAAAGCTTACAGTACACAGCCAAATTCCTAACACGCTGTTTCAGTATATGCGTGCTCGTACCTGTCCTATGACAATTCATGAAGCAAAACCCGAAGGGCGGTAGCGTGCCTGAATATAAATCGATGCAAATCCAGGCTACAAACCTGCTAATGGTTTGAGCTGGCTGACCTCATTTTTCTGATGCAATCAAGATCTCCCTTACAAATTCAGTATGCTGTATTGCATGCACTACTCATACGTGAACTCAAGACCCGCTTTGGAGCTTACCGGCTTGGTATAGCCTGGGCTTTTATCGAGCCAATCCTGCAGATGGCCGTTTTCATGGGGCTGTTTTACTTTGGCGGAAGAAGCTCTGTTGGAGGTCTTGAAATCCCTTTATTTCTAGCCACCGGTATTGCTCCCTTTCTGTATTTCAAGAAAGTCGTAACGCAATCATTGAATGCAGTCAGTGCCAACAGAAACCTGCTCATATACCGCCAGGTAAGGGTCTTTGATACGTTTTTGTCCCGCTTCATACTTGAATTTATCACCTCTTTTATCGTCTTGTCCGGGATCATACTGATCACCTGGTGGGTGGGTTATGAAGTGACCCTGGTCAACAGTCTGATTATCATGTACGCCTACCTTTTGCTCAGTATCATTGCGTTCGGACTGGGTTTGATCTTTGGCGTCATCAATACGCTTTATCCCGAACCTGGAAAATTTATACCCGCCCTGCTCAGACCCCTCATGTTCGTCTCTGGCACATTCTTCTCCATCAACGAGCTGCCTTCAGCCGCACAGGAAATCTTGCTGTGGAATCCACTGGTCCATATTTTTGAATTTATGCGCTCAGGCTTTTCATACGACTATGACACAAGCCTGCTCAGTCTTGAGTACGTAGAGATGTGGGCCTTAACAACGCTTACATTAGGCCTTCTGATGCTCCGGGCCAACTGGCGCAGGATGCTGACACAATGATCACCTTCAAGAACGTCACAAAGTATTACCCTACGCCAAACGGTCGCCACTACATACTCAGAGATGTAGACCTTGTTTTACCGGGTGATAAAAACATCGGTGTGTTTGGTGCTAACGGCAGTGGCAAATCCACATTAATGCGACTGCTGGCCGGTGTTGACCACCCTAACAAGGGCAGCATTAAAGTAGCAGGTAATGTTTCATGGCCCCTGGGACTTTCCGGTTACCAGGGCAGCATGACAGGACGTGAGAACGCTGAGTTTATCTGCCGGATATACGGAAAAGACAAAGAGGAAATCAGGGAGAAGATCGAATACATCAAAAACTTTTCTGAACTGAATGACTTTTTCGAAATGCCTCTCAAAAGCTACTCATCCGGTATGAGATCCAAATTCTCATTCGCCGTCTGCATGGCTTTTGACTTCGACTACTACCTGATTGATGAGCTAACAGCCGTCGGTGACAAACGATTCAGAGAAAAATGTCGCAAAACCTTTGATGCCAAAAAAGGGATAGCCAACTTTCTTTTTGTCTCACACAACATCAATGAGCTAAAGCGGCAGTGCGATATTGGCATTTATATAAAAAATGGCTCTATTCATGTCCATGACAGCATCGACGATGCCATTGCCGCCTATAACTCCATGTAAATTTGACCTGACCCTATCGACATGCCAGATACCATTCAAACACCGCCTCAAGCCCCCCCGAAAGAAGCTCAGCCCAACAGCAACAGCGAAGTTCTTCGAACGCCACCGAAGTCTAAAAAGCCCGACGCGCCTGCTTACACCATCAAGAAAAAGCTAAAAAAGCTTAAACTGACTCATAAGCTTAAGTCGGCGCTACTGACTCATCAAACCGGGCAGTGGTTTACCGCTATTGTTCTGATTCCCTGGGCAATCGCTGCAATATACTTTACCCTGATCGCTTCCGACCGTTATGTTTCCGAAGCCAGCTTCCTTATTGAGCGAAGCGACTCAGGTGGCGGCTCTATTGAGGGCCTGAGCCTGTTCGGCGTGACCCCGCAAGCCAGCAATGACCAGCGAATTCTGGAGACCTTTATACAATCACCCGACATGCTGGACTACCTCAATCAAGAGGTGAGCCTGAGACAGCATTACATTGAATCTGGTGACTGGATCTCCAGACTCTCCCCGTCTGCCAGCCAGGAAGACTTTCTCGACTTTTATCGCAGTCATATCAACGTTCGATACAATGATACCAATGGCATGGTGGATATGGAGGTTCAAGGTTTTGAGCCCGAATACACCAAAAAAATCACCGACCTGATTCTTTCAAAGAGTGAGAGCTTTGTTAATGACATCAGTCACAATCTGGCTAATGAACAGTTGACGTTTGTCCGTTCAGAAGTTGAGCGAGCAGAACAAAGACTCAAGGACTTCACTCGCAGACTGCTGAATTTCCAGAACGAAACCGGTTTGCTGAGCGTCGAGGAACAAGGGGCTGCCCTTAACGGTATTATGAATGAGCTTCAGGCAGAATTGATCAGAAGCCAAACCGAATTGCAGACGCTGACTTCTTATCTGAACGAGAACTCAAGCCAGGTCATTGCATTAAAACAACGGATCAGCGCGCTTCAGTCACAGATCACCACAGAAAAGGACAAGCTGGTCGACAGTGGATCTACTTCGCTGAACGATCTTGCCGCTCGACAACAAGAGTTACAACTGGATCTGGACTTGGCTACCCAGGCCTACACATCGGCACTGGTTGCCCTGGAAACAACACGCACCGAGGCGAGTCGTAAATTAAAGCAGCTGGTCGTCGTCAGTAGTCCGTACCAAGCGCAGGATGCCAAGTACCCCAAGGTGGCCTACTCCCTCATCAATATACTGCTGGTTTTGCTGATGATTTTTGCGCTGGCCCGTATGATTCGCGCCACCATCCATGAGCATCGTGATTGACGAAAGACCAATAAAACAGCATCGTTAAAGCATTCCCGATTTCCAAGACTATGAATCTATGAAACTACCACTCATTTCATCAACAGCCGCTCTCATGCTGAGCATGGCGGCTTATGCAAACACAGCGATCCCGGAATCAACCGAAACGGAAACCGTGGGCCCGGAGCTGGTTGAAAACGTCACCCAGCGTACGGTATTCGGTCAAAATTTATTTGATGGCTTCAAGCAGGCCGAGTTTAAAGGGTTCAACCCTGAGTACACTCTGGCCATTGGCGACAGAGTCACTCTGCAAATGTGGGGAGCCTATGAAGTTTCCGTCGAACTCACGGTCGACGCCCAGGGCAATGTCTTTATCCCACAGGTAGGCCCTGTAAAACTGGAAGGCGTTGCCAACAAAGACCTTAACCAGGTGATCGAGAAAAAGGTTCGCAGTGTTTACCAAAAGAATGTCAACGTCTACGCCAGCCTGAATGCAGCAGAACCGGTCAAACTGTTTGTGACCGGCTTTGTGCAATCACCCGGCCTTTATGGTGGCTTCTCATCGGACTCAATACTGGCCTTTCTGGCAAAAGCCGGGGGTATACGCCCAGAGTCTGGTAGTTACCTGAATGTTGAATTAAAACGTAATGGCAAGACCAGAGCCACCTTTAACCTCTATGAATTCCTTCTTACAGGCACCATTGAACAGATTCAGCTGGGCGATGGTGATACTCTGGTTGTCAACACACGACAAGGTGTCGCTGCCTTTGACGGACTGGTGGAAAACCCGGTTCAGATTGAATTCGCCAACGGCCAGACAGCTCTGAAAGACGCACTGGATATGGTCGGTGTATTACCCGAGGCCACCCACGTTCGAATTGCCAGAAACCAAATGGCCAAGCGTAACGTGGAATACCTGCCTATTGCCAAAACAGCCGACGTTCAACTCCAGAGTGGCGATGAAGTCACCGTTGTCTCTGACAAAATGCCAGGAACCATCAGCGTTTCCGTGGAGGGCGAACACAATGGCCAGGCCGTTTATATCCTCCCTTATGGCAGCACCATTAAAGATCTAATGGCCCGCCTCTCCCCTAACGACCGCTCCAACATAGAAGCGATGCAACTCTTCAGAGAGTCAGTAGCAGAACGCCAAAAAGCCATGCTCGATGTACAGTTGAAGCAGCTCGAACAAGCGGCACTCTCAGCACGAAGCAAAAGCATAGGCGAAGCCAATTTAAGAAAAGCCGATGCAGACTCAATCCTTCAGTTCGTAGAAAGAGCCAGACAGACAAAACCACGCGGTCAGGTGCTGTTAGGTCAAAATAAAACTCGCATGGACGTATTGCTGAAAGACCAGGACAGAGTCGTTATTCCCAATAAAACCGTTTTGGTTCAGGTGCACGGCGAAGTTATGTTCCCGAATGCCATGGTTTTTGACAATGGCAAGACTATAGCGGATTACGTTTCCTCAGCAGGGGGATACTCTCAAAAAGCGGATCAGTCCCGTGTCCTGATACTCCATAGTGACGGCACTATTTCACGTATTGAGTACAACGATGGCTGGTTTAGCGGCGGCCTCGCCAAATACGACGTTAAACCCGGCGATGAAATTCTGGTTATGCCACAAGTTGATGAAAAAACCATGCAGTACACCAGTGATATTATGCAGGTGATTTATCAGGTGGCTATGAGTACGGCTGTGGTATTGAGCTTGTAAGGTTGCAATATCGGCAGCATACTGGGTTCAAAGCCTTCTGGTCTTTGAGACGAACAATGCCACTCAATACAAAATATCTATCTCTTTTTGAGCAAAACTGGTCTGAATCCCAAAGAGCCGTCAAACGCATTAAAGCCTCACTCAGTAGGCTTGAAGAGCACTTTCCATTGACTGCTCATGCACTCAAGTCGGAAGATGAAGCGCTATTTGAAAAACTCGACGCTTTCAGGGTTCGATTTGCAGACCTGCAAGACTGTATTGGCAACAAGCTCTTCAGAAACTTACTACGAATGGAAGATGAGGAAGGCTTGAATATGGCAGATACGTTATCACGGATGGAAAAGCGACATATCCTCAGTTCTGCCGACAGCTGGCGGAAAATGCGTGAAATTCGTAATGTACTTTCTCAAGACTACCCGGAAGCTGAATCACAACGGGCTGATGCGCTCAACATGGCATGGGCTGTGGCTCCCGAACTGATTAAAATTATCGATCAGATCGAAGCTTACCTACTCAAGCTACATGATGACAAAAACATGCAATATACCAGCGATATTATGCAGGTTACCTATTAGTTAGCCATGAGTGCTGCTGTAGTTTTAAGACTCTAACAACCCACCATTAGGATCTAAGATGGGAAAATCTAACAGAAAAGGTATTATCCTGGCTGGAGGCTCTGGCACCCGGCTTTATCCCTTAACCCGTGTTGTCAGCAAACAGCTAATGCCGGTTTATGATAAACCCATGATCTATTACCCACTGGCCACATTAATGCTGTCGGGTATTACCGAAATAGCCATTATCACCACACCTCAAGAACAGCATCGCTTTAAAGAACTGCTAGGTGATGGCAGGCAGTGGGGAATAAAGCTTGAATACCTGGTTCAACCTTCGCCAGATGGTCTTGCCCAAGCCTTTATATTGGCGGAAGAGTTTATCGGTTCAAGTGATTGCGCCCTGATACTGGGTGATAACCTGTTTTATGGTCACAAGTTTTCCAGCCTGCTCCAAAAGGCTGATAAACAACACGGGGCTACAATCTTCGGTTACCGAGTCAGCAACCCCCAAGACTACGGTGTTATTGAGCTGGATGAAAATAACAAAGCTTTGTCCATTGAAGAAAAACCCTCTGAGCCCAAATCAAATTATGCGGCAACGGGTTTGTATTTCTTCGATAACCGGGTGGTGGATTTTGCTAAATCGGTAAAACCTTCACCACGAGGTGAACTGGAAATTACTTCAGTCGTCGATTGCTACCTTAAGGAAGGCAGTCTGAATGTCGCTAAGATCAGCCGAGGTTCAACCTGGCTGGACACAGGTACACATCAAAGCTTGCTTCATGCTGCTGCATATATAGAAACTATTGAATCCAGACAGGGTCTAAAGATTGCCTGCCCTGAAGAAATCGCCTATAGAATGGGCTACATTAGTGCAGAGCAATTGCTTGATATTGCCGAGCCACTGCGCAAGAGCGGCTACGGTGTTTACCTGATGAATATTATCGAAGAACTGGAAGGCATCAGCTGGTTTGAACAACGCAAGATTCAGGTTGCCTGAGGTATCAGAATAATGGAAGTACTGGAAACAGGCATTGAAGGCCTGAAAGTCATTGAGCCTCAGGTGTTTGGTGATGAACGCGGCTTTTTCATGGAGACCTGGCAAGCCAAAAAATTTGAAG
>NZ_JAHHPN010000406.1:0-1139 GCF_024606325.1 Endozoicomonas sp. ONNA1 | reverse complement strand
ATGCCTGTGATTGTTCCTGGGACAAAGTGTGTGAAAAGATCCAGACGGCAAAAGTGCATGGCGGCATCGTAGTGATTTCAGAAATGAATCTGATCGACAGTCAGCATCTGGAAGGTGAGTTAAACGACATTCTGGCCGGTGACGCCCACCCGGGCTTCCACCTGTTTGCCACCATCAACCCACCGCAGTACAGCGGGCGAAAACCGTTATCACCGGCGCTGAAAGGACGTTTTCGTCATTTGCCCATCCGGCAGTACAGTCCGTCAGAATTGCAGGCCATTGCCAGGAAAGTGTTGCCAGAGACCCAACAGGGGAAAATCATCGCTGAACAACTGACTATGCAACATTGTCGTTTGAGGGCTTATCTGCAACAGAAAAACCTGCCGTTGCAGCCGACCAGTCTCGATTTACAGAATGTCGCCAGGGCTGTTATCAGAGGGGGTGATTTTACCGAAGAAGGACTACAGCAATGCCTCAATCAGCACTACCGGCTTTACCTCATGGCCGCCAGGAAATCACTGGAGGAACTACCAGAGTCATCGGCTCTTACCGTCAACAACGGTGAGCTTGATTCCGGACTCTGCCATTGGTTCAACCAGACGGTATCGGGCATTGATCGTCCGTGGTTGATACGACGCGATGATTTCAACAGTCTGGATGAAAAACGCCATAAAATTTGTATCAAGGCTGATCTGAATGAAGAGGAAGCCAGAACCGAAATCATCAAGAGACTGGCTCAGGGCCGTTGGCAGGCATCCGGTCTTTCCCTCAAACCGGATCAGTCAGACAACATTCTCACTCAGGCACTTTACCGACACTGGCAGCAACGCTGGTTTGATCGTGAGTTTGGCCCGATGAGCGTGGATGCTAATAGCGTGTTTCCCCTGACGAAAGAACAGGAACAAACACTGAAATTAACCGCTTCCCAGCCATATCTTCAGAAGACTGATCAGCGGATAGACGCATGGAATGCCCGTGACGTTCAACTATGGCCTGCGTTTTGGCATCAGATTTGTCATCAGATAAGTGCTCTGGAGAACCATCGGGTTGACAGTAGTATTAACAAAGGGTCAGCTGCTGGCGGTGATAACGCTCCTGAACCATACGATCCGGAAGTCCACGAGAAAGAGGCTCCGGCA
>NZ_JAHHPN010000405.1:0-1710 GCF_024606325.1 Endozoicomonas sp. ONNA1 | reverse complement strand
TGCCCACTGAGCCCGTGACAGAACTCTGCGGTAAGTGGATGGTAGGCACTGTTAACCCCCAATGCCTGTACGTCTACAAACGTGATGCCCACAGCTGGCGTATGGAAAGGGGTGCAGATGCCGATAAACTGCACGCAAAACTTCTGCCTGACCTGCAATCATTACACGATGGACTTCTTGGACGTGCCAATATCGTTATCTGGGGAGTTTATGACCGTTTCACCTCGGGACATCTGCGAGCGGACGGAACGTTCAGTTTACCAAAATTAAAATTCTTCAATTTTTCCCGCATGGAACGCTACCCTGAACTGGTGCTCACCGGCTATAGCAAAGAAGACATCCAATGCTTTTGCGTTTACGACGATGCACAGATAAACATTTCCGACATCCTGTGGGAGAAGAGTCAGTGTGAAAAAGTATTGGAGCTTAAACCCTTGCCTCTGGTTGTCTATTGCCACCGCACAGGCTTTGCGCAGGTCTATTTTGATGATGAACTGGACAGTATACCGCTGTGCATGAATGAGCATTCTCTGAATGATATAGCATCCTCACAGGGCGTAGACCCAGACGATTTGAGAGCCGTTCTGAATCTGCTGCCAATGTCTTTGCGGGCAGAAGCAATGAGTTCAGAATTAAGCGTCCCACAAGAAGCAGAACCCGATGCCAGGCACAAATTACAACAGGCCATGGATCTGGTAAGTAATCCCTGTTCATACAGCTACGAGAAGCTCCTGGAATTAAAACAGGGCTTACCCATTCACCAGCATTTTTTTCATGAAGGAGGTTTTACATCATTGCTTAAAATGCTGCTTGTTTCCGAAATGCTCAGATACCAGAAGCCAGAGCAGGAGCAAATTCAGAAACAGGAGGAAGCAGCTTACCGAATGTTTCAGCTGCTTGTGCAAAGTGGGGCAAGTCTGCGGAAAGATTGGTACAGGAGTTTCATCAACGGAATGATAGGTCTTGACTCTTTTATAATGCCACTGGGCATAATGAATTGCATGCTGGTTGCCTTTAGTCCATTTGAATGCATGACTTTGCCCCATCTCAGGAAGATACCTCTGACCGTCTGTCCGGGAGCCATTGTTGAATTTGACCGCATTTGCCAGAAACTGAGTCCACAACAACGGCAGGGCGCTTTGGAAAAAATATTGTGGGGATATGTGGAAGATTGTCGCCCCCCGACTCTTAATACCATCCAGACCTTCTTACTGGCACTGTTTCATTACGAGGCCTCTCCGGACAAAGGCGTTCTGAATCGTTTTAAAGCCCGATTTGCTCACCAATATCCTGAAGGTGAGAAGATTATTGATGATTTCTCTCTGAGTGATTATATCCAATGGCTTGAAAAGTTATGGCTGCAACGGGAAACGCATTCTTTCTACCGGAATTGGCCAGAGCATGTCCAGCAGGCTCAAAAGGACATCCTGGATCTGAAGCAATCTCTCGGTCTGGACGATTCTCACAACCTGGCGACACCCGAAACACCAGCGGTATTACAGTTTGTGGTGGATGCCTTTAGCAGGCCGCCGGTCTTGCCTGATAATGCCGGCGATAATCAAAAAACCATCCTGAAGGTTTTGCAGCATTATTACCGGCGTCCGGGACCGGAGCGGGTGATCCGGAGCATTGAAAGACAAACCTTGCCAACCGTTTGGAAACCGCTGCACAGCTGCAGCCATGTCCTGCGGGCCAGAAATAATGGTCACT
>NZ_JAHHPN010000404.1:0-3991 GCF_024606325.1 Endozoicomonas sp. ONNA1 | reverse complement strand
TATCGCTTCGGGCGATCAGCCCCCTGAACTGCAACGTCTGGGTCAATCACTCTTTGTCAATGACGAGGCTCTCCTGGCAGCGGCTACCTCAGCCTATTTCCAGGTTCATGTTCTGGGCGGGGATTTACAACAGCAGGCTCTAAATGAACTGTTGGCACACAGCAAACCCGTCGGCTATGTTGTACACGTCGGGGATGACGCACAGGTTTCTGCTGTACCTGCGGGTTATCCAAAGCTGGAAGTCGCAGAAACTCCGGGGGAGGTTATTGTTTTTCATGGTCAGAAGCTGAACCCCCGTGATACTGCTTTTGTAGAGAAGCTCCACAACCTCTGGAAAGAAGCTGAGGGCAATAACCTGGCTCCTGCATGGGTAACAAAGATTAATATATTCCGCGTCAAAAGCTTCCAGCACGTCATTCGAAGCAGGCAAATGGCACTGTTGGAGGAGTTTGTTGCACGGCACAATGCTGAAGTGAGCAAAAATCAACCGACAACGCTTACAAACGAAGATAGAGTGTCGGGACGTGCGCTTGCATTCTATGAATATCTCCAGCAGGCATTGGCCACCGCTGATCAAGATCGGGCAATTACGGTATTAGAATTTGAATTCACACTGGAACATATCAGAGCCGCCTCGTCCGCTATCACGCCAACCTGGCTGCAGATTCAACTGACCAAACACTTCAGCTTCAAACCCTTACTTAGAGACTTTCTGAGTCATCAGAATGTTGTTCAGGGCATTATGGGTCTTGTACCCGTTGTTGACGAATCACAGCTCGATGTTTCTTACGACAACGACCGCTTTGCTTTCAAAGTCCTGAGCGACATGACCAGGCAGCTGATCAAGAGTGACAGCAAACTGATAGATCAGCTGAAAAGAGAACGCAAACTCACCCAGGTTAATAACCACTTAAAGATCATGTTGGGGAAAGCCACTGCCATTGAAAAGCAAAAGCTCATAGTACTTCAGCTTAAGTATCAGGCTGAGCATGATCTTCGACAGCTTCATGGCGTATCGGAAAGACAGCAAAGCCTGTTACGGGAATTTCGGCAGAAAGTCGAACGAATCCCGGGGCTGGAAAAACAAATTCGTAATGCCAGAGCAGAAGCCACAAAAGCCCGCAACGCTCGACTGGCAGAAGAGCTTGGCATTGAAGACTGGGATGATTGCCAGTCACTGGAAAAACAAGCCAGACTCATCAGTATAAAAATTCATGCAATCAACAAGGCGTTGGCCACAACAGGACAGCCTGAGGGAGAATCTATAGAAACAACACTGCCGGCTCTAGAACGCCAGCTCGGTATTATTAAAATCGATGAAAAAGATCTGGATGCCCGCTTTCAGTGCATTCAAGAGCGTCTGCGACAACACCCAGTTGAACCCTATGATGCTGTATTCCGGGAGACAATGGCTATCGCTGAACGTCAGCTGGGCCTGGTTCCTGAAAACGAAGATGACCTGGTAGCCCGTCAACGTGACATTCTTCAGGCCATTCAGCAGCAACACAAGCAGCGTATAGTTCAGATCTATGAACGGCTTCAGCACCAGAAAACCAGAAGAGATGCCGAAACCAAAGCCAGCTATGCAACCATTGCCGAACATTTAAACCTTCAGAATTTTGATCGCAATGTAGATATTGACGCTCAACTAAATCAACTGCTTCAAAGAATTGAGACACTGAATGCTCAACTACAGAGTAAACATATACTGAATCTTCAACAAAAAAACCTGTTTGACAGACTTCAGTCACTGAATACTCAGGGCACTACCCTCGGCAAAGATCAAGAACATTTGCTTCAGAAAATCCAGGCACTGAATGCTCAATGCTGCATGGAAGAACCTGACGTCAAAACCGAGCAAGATGGTCTGGCACTGATTTTACGTATCAGGCTGGATGAAGACAGCACCACGGAAGAAGACAATGCACTGAAAACAGCAATGTATCAGAGGTTCAGCAGTCTTCAATATCTGGAAGAAGAACTGAAAGACATCAGAACACCAGGCCACCCCAAAGCCATGCCTGTGGTACTGGAAAAACTGTCTGATGTGGAAAAAGCCCTTGATATGGATGACCTCAATAGTGAGGACGATGTGTATTACCGTCGCAACGCCATTTCTGAGGAAATTCAGACAAGGATGACAAAAGTCAGACAGCAGGAAGAGAAAGTGGCTCTGAAAATGCTGAAAACAGTAGAAGACATACTCAAAATAGAAGTCAATAATGGTGATGACAAAACCGCAAGGCTTGACAGGGTTCGTACAAAACTTGACAGCGGTGAGGTCTCAGAATCCACGGTCGATACGATAAAGCATTCACTCCGGAAAGAAGGCATCCTATTCAGGAGCCAGGCCGGGAACACAGAACTTCAGAACCTTCAAAGGAATCTTGACTTTTATGTCGAAAATGTGAGCAGCCGAGCCGCAACAAGACAGTCAAGTATACTCAAAATTATAGAGGACAAGCTGCACATCTACGACTTTGTCCGCGAAGAGGCTGATGAAAAAGGCGGGGCTTTCGTGGCTAAACTGGCCAATGATCTGGGAATAATATTCAGAAGAAAAGCCTACCTGCCTGAAAAAAAGTATGTTCTTGAAAAAAATATTTTGGCATTAATGGAAGAAGTAGACGAAGCCTTTGGCGATGAAGATGTCAGAAGAAGCAGAAACAATGAAATCGCTCATCAACTCAACATTAAGTCCTATGAAGATGACGCCGGTATAAACGACCAGAATATTTTAATTAAAGAAAAACTCCAAGAGCTTTATGAAGAAGTTCCCAAAGTAGGTGTTACCACCGTTAATGAGCATATCGCAGCCATTGAAGGTGAGCTTGACAGACAAATGGCTCGCCTGGGACCTAAACCCCGATACGTTCTTGATCGCGAGGTAGCCAGCGCCAGACAAACAATACAACAAGCTGAAAGTGAACTGGCAGCCGTTCATCGCAGGCTGATTGCTGTTAGTGGCAAACACCTGTTATTTGCGGGTCAACCTGCTGACCTCCGGGATCTCCTGGATGAAGAGAACATGGCTCTCAATCAGGCAATGAAACAAGTTCAGATCGAGTTGGATCTGGCTGCTGTTGACGAACAAACCTCTGAGGAGCGATTAAGGGACTTCAGTCATTTCCTGCGGGGATACGGCAGAGAAAGACAAGGTGAAATCCTTAATGAACTGAATGCCAAAACAGGTCTGAGCATCCAGATAAAGGATGAATTCGGTTCAGTGGAAAACGCTCTTTACTGTATTGGCCTTGCCAATACAGATTCTCATGTTCAGAACGAAGATAATGAAGCATTGGGTGAACTGTTTTTAGCCAAGAGAAAGTACTTTCAAATCAGGAAATTCGTAGATCAGCACTACATAAAAAGCAGTGATTTGGTGAATGCACAGATTGAACAGTGGAATGCAAAAGAAAAGCTGGAGCTTAAAGAAAAGGAGATGATCGATCCTGGCGACATCGATCAGAAAGCTAAAACCCTGCATATGAACGAAATGGACAGGCTGGGCTTAATCTTGAAGCAGGCAAGTGATGCTGTATCAAAAGCACAAAAAGCTCTGGTGGATCATCATGAAGCGGCGCTTGACGCCACTGAAGAAGCTGCGGGTCTCAAACCAGACTCCACTGACACCTGTGAACACCGGATTAGTGCCCTGCTAGAAAAACTTTTACAGCTGGGCGGGTATGATGGTAATGGCGGCAAGATCCGTCAACTGCTTAAGGAACGGCTTCACCTTAGAAGTGAGATTGGAGTCAGGAAAGCAGACATTGGGAGAATGAGGGAAGTCCTGAAGGCTGCAGAAAAAGCTGTCGAAAATGATGGCGGTCCCTTCCAGTTCTCGCCGAGACAGGTCAATGTTCTGGCCGATATGAACACCTTCACGCAGCAGCACTCTCTCAAGCAACAAGCTCTGGATGCCGCACTGGGTCTGACGGAATCAGCATTCAGCAGCGGTAAGACAATACCCTGCCTGACAACTTTCGATTTT
>NZ_JAHHPN010000403.1:0-2620 GCF_024606325.1 Endozoicomonas sp. ONNA1 | reverse complement strand
TGAATTTACACTGGAACACATCAGAGCTGCTTCGTCTGTCATCACGCCAACCTGGCTGCAGATTCAACTGACAAGACACTTCAGCTTCAGACCCGTACTTAGAGGTCTTCTGAATAATCAGAATTTTGTTCAGGGTATTATGAGTCTTATACCCGTTGTCGACGAATCACAGCTCAATGCTTCCTGCAACGACGACCAGTTTGCTTTCAAAGTTCTGAGCGACATGGCCAGGCAGCTGATTGAGAGGGAAAGCATGCTGGCAGAGCAGCTGGCGAGAGAAGGCAAACTCATCCGGGTTAGTAACCAGTTAAAGCTCATATTGGAGAAAGCCACTACCAGTGAAAAGCAAAAGCTCATAGTACTTCAGCTGAAGCAACAAGCTGAGCATGAGCTTGAACAGCTTCGTGGCGTATCGGAAAGACAGCAAAGCCTGTTGCGGAAATTTGGGCAGAAAGTCGAACGAATCCCGGAGCTGGAAAAACAAATTCGTAATGCCAGGGCGGAAGCCACAAAAGCCCGCAACGCTGGACTGGCAGAAGAGCTTGGCATTGAAGATTGGGATGATAGCCAGCCACCAGAAAATCAAGCCAGACTCATCAGTATAAAAATTCATGCCATCAACAAGGCGTTGGCCGCAACAGAACAGCCTGAGGGAGATTCTATAGAGACAACACTGGCGGCTGTTCAGCACCAGAACGCCAGAACAGATGCTGAAAGCAAAGCCAGCTATGCAACCATTGCCGCACATTTAAACCTTCAGAATTTTGATACCAGTGCAAACATTGACGCTCAACTGGATCACCTGCTTTGGAGAATTGAGGCACTAAATACTCAACTACAGAGTAAGCATATACTGAATCTTCAACAAAAAAGCCTGTTTGACAAATTTCAGTCACTGAATACTCAGGGCAATACTCTCGACGAAAATCAACAACATTTGCTTAAGAAAATCCAGGCACTGAATGCTCAATGCTGTACGGAAGAACCTGATGTCAAAACCCAACAAGATGGTCTGGCACTGACCCTGCGTATCAGGCTGGATGAAGACAGCACGATGGAAGAACACCCTGCACTGAAAACAGCCATGTATGAGAGGTTCAGCAGTCTTGAATATTTAGAAGAAGAACTGAAAGACATCAGAACACCAGGCCATCCCAAAGCCATGCCTGTAGTACTGGAGAAACTGTCCAACGTGGAAAAAGCCCTTAAGATGGATAACCTCAATAGTCAGGACGATGTGTATTACCGTCGTAACGCCATTTCTGAGGCCATTCAGGCAAGTCTGGCAAAAGCCAGACAGCAGGAAGAGGAAGTGGCTCTGAAAATACTGAAAACAGTAGAAGAAATACTCAAAATCGAAGTCAATAATGAAGATCACAAAACAGCAAGGCTTGACAGGATTCGAACAAAACTTGACAGCGGTGATGTCTCAGAATCCATGGTGGATAAAATAGAGCATTCACTCCGAAAAGAAGACATTATATTCACGAGCAAAAGAGGGAACACAAAACTCCGGGACCTTCAAAACAGTCTTGAATTTTATGTCGAAAAAGTAAACAGACTAGCCATAATAGAACAGACAAAGATACTCAAAGTTTTAGAGGACAAGCTGCACATCTACGAGTTTGTACGCGATGAGGCTGATGAAAAAGGCAAGGCTTTCGTCGCTAAACTGGCCAATGATCTGGGGGTAATACTTAGAAGAAAAGCCCATCTGCCTGAAAACAAGTATGTTCTTGAAAACAAAATTTTGGCATTAATGGAAGAAGTAGACGAAACCTATGGCAATGAAGATGTCAGAAGAAGCAGAAACAATGAAATCGCCCATCAACTCAACATTAAGAACTATGAAGATGACACCACTATAGACGACCAGAATATTTTAATTAAAGGGAAACTCCGGGAGCTTTATAAAGAAGTTCCCAAAGTAGGTGATGCCACCGTCAATGAGCATATCGCAGCCATTGAAGGTGAGCTTGACAGGCAAATTGCACGCCTGGGACCTAAACCCCGATACGTTCTTGATCGTGAGCTGGCCAGAGCCAGGCGAGTACTGGAAGAAGCTGGACATGAACTGGCAGGTCTTTATCGCAGGTTGAATCATTTTCGTGGCAAACACGTGTTATTTGCGGAGAAACCTGATGACCTTCAACATCAAAGTGAAGCTGTATCAGTGGCAGAAGACACTCTGGCTGATCCTCATAAAGCGATTCTTCACGCCATTGAAGAATCCCTGAGTCGCAAACCAGAGTCTTCTGACACCTATGAACAACGGGTTAATGCCCTTAGAAACAAACAGCTACAACTGGGTGGGTATGATGGTAGCGGCGGCAAAATCCAACAACTGATTCAGGAACGGGTTCGTCTGGGAAGAGAGATTGAAACCAGGGAAGAAGACTTTGAGAGAATGAAGAAAGACCTGAAGGCTGCCGAGAAAGCGGTCAAAAATGACGGCGGTCCCTTCCAGTTCTCGACGAGACAGGTCAATGTTCTGGCCGATATGAACACCTTCACACGGCAGCACTCTCTCAAGCAACAAGCTCTGGATGCAGCACTGGGCCTGATGGAATCAGCATTCAGCAGCGGTAAGACAATACCCTGCCTGACAACTTTCGATTTT
>NZ_JAHHPN010000402.1:0-1652 GCF_024606325.1 Endozoicomonas sp. ONNA1 | reverse complement strand
CAATTCGGGAGTCCAGGTCAGAGTAAAAAACACACCTCTTGGTTCATCTCTGTACCCTAAATTTGATGAATACTCTTTGTCCATCAAGTTGACAACTTTAACTCCTGTTTTAAGCTCTGATGTCAACTGGTAAGCCATTCTCAAATCAACTGTTCCAAACCCAGCAACCTCTTCGGTGTTTGCTTGGTCGTTGTATGTTTTACCTTGAGCTCTGAAAGTACCTCCAACAGACCACTTTCCAAATACTCGATTAGTATCAAGAACAAATAGTTGCTTAGCTCTTCTATAAAGAACATTACCATCATATAAGTCACCTCGAAATTCTGGATCAAGGAATGTCATATTACTTCTGGTACGCCAACCAAAGAGCTCTGTTGACAATACAAACTCGATACCTCTAATGCGAGCCTTCTCTATATTCTCCGTTTTCTGGGCGTCAGAATTGTACTCCAACATATCGTTCATATCATTTTGAAATACATTTACAGACCACCTACTGTCACCTACCAAGCCACTTAGCTCTAACTCTTTATTCTTGGCTGTTTCTGGCTTTAGAGCAAGATTAGGCCCCGCTGGAGTATAGTAATCCCCAAGAGTTGGTGCTCTGTAAGCGGTTCCATAAGATGCAATAATCTTCATACCCTTTGGTAAATCTATGCCCCACGCTATATTCCCTGTATTGTTGTAGCCATAAACTTCATGTTTATCTCTTCTGAGGCCGATCTGGAGTTCACTCCAAGAAAACGTAGATGTATTTTGAGCAAAAACACCAACATTGTATTGATCTTCTATACCATAATCAGTACTAGACTCCGTCAAATGCTCATCAGAGTAGTCAATACCAGTCACTAAAAACTGATTTTCAGCCCAACTTAAATCATTCTGCCAACTAATAGTGTTTCGTTTAGTTGTGGCATAGCTTGGATATGTAGTGCTACCTTTATCATCCCTTTTATTGACACCATACCCAACATCCAGCCTGGTTCCCCATTGTTCAGTTACTGGAGCAAATACAAAACCATTAAACTCTGTCGAATTAAAAAGTGTATATGTGTTTTCAGTATTATAAACACTGTCGTATTCAGACTTCCCTTCGACATGTGTAAAGCTCAGGCCAGCCTCAAGCCCGGAGGAATAACGTTGTGAAATACTACCAGAAAATGATTTATCCCTATATGCATCATCATCTGCATCCAGTCCAGATGTGGCGAACGTCCTGTTGTAACCTTGTGTTTCAAATAGACGAGCACCCAAGTTAAACCGAGTCCCATCAACTTCTCCGCCATAATTTAATCCATACTCACCGGTCCCTCGGCTACCAACCCCTGCCTTTACAGTTAACTTTGGATTTCCGGTGCCTTTTCGAGTAAAAATTTGTATAACACCACCTACCGCATTTGCACCATACAAACTGGACTTTGGCCCTCTTACAATTTCGATTCTCTGAATTTGATCTGGATCCAGGTGCTGTATTGGTGCTTCACCAAAATCCATTGAGCTAGCTTTTACACCGTCAATCAAAACTAGCGTTTGTGCAGTTCTGGTTCCTCTCAAAAAAATGCCGACCTTGCTTCCTGGCCCACCTGACTGTTCGACTTGCATACCCGGTGTTTTGCTGAGCAACTCCGGCACACTGGTCGCCTGACTTCGCT
>NZ_JAHHPN010000401.1:0-2705 GCF_024606325.1 Endozoicomonas sp. ONNA1 | reverse complement strand
TGGTTTACCCGCAGGGGACTTTCACCCCATAAGTTCATGCCCATGCCGGGCGTACTACCTGGCTCTTATCTCCATTGGGTGATTTAGAGAGGTCTCTTGGGAAACATTATGAACATTAAGCCCTGGCTGCCAATCAGTCTGTTCTCTGCTGTTCTGCTGGCCGGGTGCGACCTGTCAGGAAACAAAAGCTCTGAATTTCGTCCGGTTGAAATGACTCCGAGACTGGAAGCTGCGAAAAATAAGGCCCTGGCTCTATGCTCCGGATGCCACGGCCCCAGCGGCATAGGCACGGCTGACATCAATCCTAATCTGGCCTGCCAGAAGAAAGTCTACATGGTGAAGCAGCTGAATGATTATCGGAAGGGTCAGCGTGGCAATCATATCCCCATGATCAATATTGCCAGGATGCTGACCGAGGAAGAGGTAGACGCCATTAGTGAGTGGTATTCGCTGCAAAGATGCCCCAACGACTCCTTGTAGGAGCCTGATAAAAGGCTCCCTCTCTCTTCAGGGAAGAAGTTAGCCATACTGACTTATCGGTCAGTGACCTGTCTTTTCACCCTATGCCATACTTTTCGTCGTGAAAAACCAACCTACTCATGGATTATCAAGGAGGTATGCCATGACTCACGGAATAGAGGCAAAGTGTTCACCGCCACCAGCGCTTCAGGCTCGCGTGATAAATGAAAAGCTCACTGATCAGCTGGCGGAAAAAACCGCTAATGCTCTGATTTCGGCTGGAGGCAAAGCGCTTGAACAAGTGGGGGCAAGAGCCAAAAAAACCTTTATGGGGCTGTCTGTGGACAGTATCAAAGTCCCGACCTTCATAAAGGACAAGATTCAATCCATCGGAACCTCCAAAGCCTGGAAGAGCCTCACGCAGTACTGTGTACGCATTAATGAATCCTGGGGCACCGTTGCCCGCTGGGGCATGGGTGGAGCACTGATCGGGAGCTTGCTCTTTGGATCGACGTTGGGAGCTGCGTTTGGCATGGGTGCGGGCGGTGCGGTCGGACTTTATAACGCCACCAGTACTTGGTTAGACGTTACCAAACAACAGGAGCAGGCCGACCAGGACGCCGCCAAACTGCAAAGATACATGGATCTTTATGGAGATATTAATCCTGATGAGCCTTACCAACTGATACCAGAGCATGTTCACAATTAAAAGGATAATGCGTGGCATTTTGCCAATGCCACGCTTACCCCTTCAAGAGTGACATTTCACACTGAACCCGTGAACTTTTTTTCCCGTTGATTGTCCAAATGATCAACCTGTCAACGAGTGAGTTATTATGAGTTTCGGATTAACACCAACAAGCGCTGCTAAAAACAGTACGACACCTCAACCGCAGCTGTATTCTGTGGCTGAGTTCAATTCAGAAACGACAACGAATCAATCTGCCTTGAAACAGGAGGTCACAAGGTATGTTTCATCCGCTGAATATTCTCATGCACATGCGCAATCAGGCCCAAATATTAGAGACCGGAGAGCAACTTCTGCCAAGGTGTCTTTTGCTCAAGCGTTTCAGCACCCGACAGAAAACACGGGAAGTGCGAATACTCCGCCAACTGGCTCAATCAATGATTTCAATAGGGTTTGTGAGCAGATCATAAAAGATTGTCCGGATTCAAGGAAAGATGACCTAACGAAGGCCTTTCAGCGTCTGAAATCACTTATGGAAAATGCTCCCCCGAGTTCGGAAGCCCTTTTGCAAATGGCAAATTGTCTCAGAATGATCGGCAAAAGTGAGCAAGAGTGTGAGGCGTGGTTCGAAAAAGCACTAGTCCTTGCCCCCAGCGTCAGACAAAAAAACTGGGAAGTGAGTTTTTCGCAAAACAATGAATCGGCAATCCTTCAGATATTGCGCGGTTTCACTGAACAACCATGAACTTTCAACCTTTGAAATCAGGGAGTCTCTGTGCTCCCTTTCTTGCATACCCCTGTCTCAATTAACCGTTATAAAAGATCCTGCTTTACTTTGACCGAATTTAACCGATCTACACTGAAGATAAGAAAACACACGAGCTGAGGAAGTCCCATGAATGATGATACCGTCAAGAAACTGGCCCTGATGATTGCCGCTAACTGCACCCGTAATTCGGTCCTGGAAGAGGCTGAAAAAGCCAAAGCTATCTCAGAAGAGCAGATGACACAGTTTAACCATCAAATGTCCAACCGTATCTATACTTTCCTGACGTATCTTCTGAATAAACCGGCCGAAGAGTATTCGGTCATGATTAAAGAACTCTCAAAAAACTATCCCGAAGCCTGGGCCCTGCCCGATCTGGATAAGAGCCTGATCAATGCGGTAGCGCAGTCCTCTCTTCCGTCTTTACCCCATTGAGCCACAAACTGATCTATCTTGAAATGTTTTAAATAGATACAGAAATGGCCATGAACCTCAGCTCTTATCAATGTTATAAGCCCTCGCTGTCGGGGCTTGTACTAAGTCTCCTCCTGACTGCCAGAGCTCTGGCTGCTGACCCGGCATTAAGCCAGCAACAGCTGGAATCACTGTCGGCTCTGCTCTTAGCAACAGGCACTCCCCACAGAAAAGAATTTAACTCTATGGTCGAAGCCACACAGCAGTGGCGGAGAAAACCCGGGCAGGAGCGCTGGGAGGTGGGAGACCTGAAGCTTTCTGATGAACAGAAAAAAAAGGTGATGATGCACCTGAAAGCCCTGGGCTTAATCTATAAGC
>NZ_JAHHPN010000400.1:0-1946 GCF_024606325.1 Endozoicomonas sp. ONNA1 | reverse complement strand
TATCGAGAACTGCAGGCATTTGCTCAGTTTGCTTCTGACCTCGATGAAGCGACCCGTAAGCAGCTTGAGCACGGTCAGCGTGTTACTGAACTGATGAAGCAGAAACAGTATGCGCCAATGTCTGTTGCTGACATGGGTGTTGTCATCTATGCCGCTGAAAAAGGCTACCTGGAAGGCGTTGAGTTAAATAAGATCCTGGACTTTGAAGCTGCCCTGCTGAGCTTTGTAAACTCTGAATTCGGTGAGCTGATGGCTCGCATCAATGAATCTGGGGATTACAACGGTGAAATTGAAGAGGGTATCAAAGCGGCTATTGAGAAGTTCAAGGCCACCCAGTCCTGGTAACAGGCTCATGGCTGACGGCTGCCTTGGTAGCCGTTAAAGGTAGCTGAGGAAACACAATGGCAGGCGCAAAAGAGATCCGGACGCAGATATCGTCCATAAAAGGTACGCAGAAGATCACCAGCGCTATGGAAATGGTGGCGGCGAGTAAGATGCGGAAAGCTCAGGAGCGGAGAGAAACCAGCCGCCCTTATGCTGAACGTATCCGTCATGTCGTCGGGCATGTTGCTCATGCCAATGCCGAGTACAAGCACACCTTCATGACAGAACGTGAGGTGAAGCGTGTTGGTTTTATCATCATTTCCACAGATCGGGGCCTCTGTGGAGGTCTGAACATCAACCTGTTCAAGAAAACCATTGAGAGTATGTCTCAGTGGAAAGATCAGGGTGCTGAAATAGATCTTTGCCTGGTCGGCAGCAAGGCAGTTGGATTTTTCCGTAGTTACGGCGGTAACGTCGTGGCAGCCACAACACACATTGGTGACTCACCCAACATTGCTGATCTGATCGGTGGTGTAAAGGTGATGCTGGACAAGTACGAAAACGGCGAAATCGACCGCTTGTATGTTGTTCACAACCGCTTCGTCAACACCATGACCCAGTCTCCCGAGGTACTGCAGTTATTGCCTCTGGTTCCAGATGAAGATGAGTCGCTGAAAAGACACTGGGATTATCTTTATGAACCTGATGCCAAACAGTTGCTGGATGGACTGTTGGTCAGGTATATCGAATCCCAGGTATTCCAGGCAGTAGTTGAAAATAACGCCTGTGAGCAGGCCGCTCGAATGATTGCAATGAAGAACGCAACCGATAACGCCGGCAATCTGATCGATGAGCTTCAGTTGGTATACAACAAGGCTCGTCAGGCTGCAATCACACAGGAACTGTCCGAAATCGTCAGTGGCGCTGCAGCGGTTTAAATAGGGCGGCTGTATAAAAGATTAAAGGGTAGAGGAAAGGCTATGAGTAGTGGTCGTATCTTACAAATCATCGGCGCCGTCGTTGACGTCGAATTCCCCAGGGAAAGTGTTCCCAAAGTCTACGATGCTCTGAACGTCGAAGACAAAGATCTGGTACTGGAAGTTCAGCAACAGCTGGGTGACGGTATTGTTCGTACTATCGCCATGGGTTCCACCGAAGGTGTATCCCGTGGTCTGACAGTGACTAGCACTGGTGAGCCGATTCAGGTGCCTGTAGGTACCAAGACTCTGGGTCGTATCATGGACGTTCTGGGTAACCCTATTGATGAAAAGGGACCTATTGGCGAAGAAGAGCGTGCGTCCATCCACCGCAAACCACCCAGCTACGCTGAGCAGTCCGCTTCTAACGAATTGCTGGAAACCGGCATCAAAGTTATCGATCTGGTCTGCCCTTTTGCGAAAGGTGGTAAGGTCGGTCTGTTCGGTGGTGCCGGTGTTGGTAAAACCGTAAACATGATGGAGTTGATCCGTAACATTGCGATCGAGCACTCCGGTTTCTCTGTTTTCGCGGGTGTCGGTGAACGGACTCGTGAGGGCAACGACTTCTATCATGAGATGACCGATTCCAACGTAATCGACAAGGTATCTCTGGTTTACGGTCAGATGAATGAGCCACCGGGAAAC
>NZ_JAHHPN010000399.1:0-3080 GCF_024606325.1 Endozoicomonas sp. ONNA1 | reverse complement strand
ATGTTTATGAGAGTTGTCAGGAATTAGATTTACTTGATGGGAGTGGGAGTACTTTATAAAAAGACCTGTGTCGTCTTACAGAATAGAAGCTTCTGAAAAAAAGCTTTTTACCAATTCTGTTCATGGTAGGCTCGCCATTTCGGTGCTATACAATCTGACGCAAACATCAATGAATGAGCCTGAGCCTTATGTCAGATGACGTACGAATTTAGCCCAATAGCGAATGGATTCACAGACGCTGATTTTTAGGTCTGAATCTATGAGACGCTTAGAACAAAACAAAATTTTCTACTCAGTAGTCCGATCGCTGCTTCTGCTAGTGACGATAATGTTCGGGGAGTCGCTACCTGCAGCGGGACTCGTCGGCTCAAGCCCGCTGCCAGCTCATTTCTTGTATGCCGGTAAGTTAGCTGAACCTGAACTGCCCAAGCCTCTTCGCGGGTGTCACAAAACGCTGGTTCCCATGCTTTCAGGCCCTGCGGATCCCAGCGGTGGGAATGAGTTGTTGCCCCTGCCCTTTTGGTCAATGAAGCCAACCCGCCACATTAACCTGTTGGCTATGTCCCCTGAAGTTCCGGAGAACACTTCCAATATGCTGATAGCCACGGGGGCTGCCGGGGGAGATGATGGCGATAAGCCACCTGACGGAAACCACTGGGATTCTCACCCGGAGCCCCAGCCTGACGTTCCCCTTGCTCTCAGCCCTGTTAAAAAATGCCTGCAACATAAAAGACAACTCCTTCGAATGTTACGCATTAAACGTCTATGGGCAACTATGACAGGCCAAACCACGCTGGCCCGGATTTTTTCAGACCGGATCATGGTGACTGAAGCGGATCTTCTGGATCTGGAAAGATCAGATCCCGACACGATGCATCCGGGGCTGATTGGGAGATGGTTGGCAGGGCATGATCAGGAACTCTGTGTTTACCGTGAGATCATTTCTGGCAAATATTCTGGCCGACAGGCGGGCACCAGGAAAAAGAATCAACCCTCCAGAATAATCAAAGCATCAACCACCTCGACAACAGGCCAGATGAGCGGAGCCGCTGCCCGTAAACAGACAACCGGTTCGGCGGGCGACAGTGGTGATGGAGACGATGAGTCACTGAAACCCTCAGCAGAGCAGGATACCAGAGGTTCGGTTGTCACTTGTTCGAAGTGTCACAAGCCACTGAATCAACAGGAATTAAGTCGGATAGCCAATGAAGCAGCCGTTTCAGCGTTTTTATGCAACAACTGCCTGGCGGGTACTCACGGTCAAAAAAGAGCAAGACAACCCCAGAAAGAAACAGAGCCGGATGCATCAGAACCTGATCAGAAAAAAAAGAAGGGCTCGGGCAGAAAGAGAAATCATTCAAAAACAGTTGTGGCAGGGGCTCCGGCCAAAAAAAGGAATCGGGCAGCCCCCCAGATCCCCGATGACCTATTGAAAAAAATGAAAGAAAGTATCCAATACGAATTAAGTAAGGAAGAGCTGGAAAAAGCACAAACCCTGATTGAGATATTCAAGAAAAAAAACATCAATGTAAAAGACACTTTTTATAAGCTTCTTTGTTTCGTTGAGAGAGAGTCTTTTAATGCTTTCTTCGATAATGCCGCAACTTTTTTTGGGCACCTTTCTGAAAACTTCAAAAATACAGGCATGCTAACCTGCATGCTAAATTGCACAAAAAAGCATATCCTCAGTTTCGCAAAACGTAGCCAGTGTGAACTCGAATATTTAGCGAGTTTGGATATATTGACTTCCTTCTCGTCTATGAATAATGGCAAAGGTGTGCCCACACATGAGGAAGTGAAAGCAATACTGGGCTGGCCTGAATGGAAGGATAAGCGTGGTGAGTTCAACATGAAGTTGTTCCGCGCCTTCTCGTCAATGTGTAACACAAAAGGCTTGCCAAAACATGAGGAAGTGGCAGAGATACTGAGCTGGCCGGAGTGGCAAGAGGAGGATGGTGAGTTCAATATGGAGCTATTCCGATCCTTCTCGTCCATGTACAACGCAAGAGGCATGCTCAAACATGAGCATGTGAAAGAGGTTCTGGGCTGGCCCGAATGGAAAGACAAGGATCGCGAGTTCAGTATGGAGCTATTCCGCACCTTCTCGTCCATGAATCATGGCAAAGGCGTGCCCGAACATGAGCAAGTAAAAGAGGTACTGAGCTGGCCCGAATGGAAAGACAGGGATGGCCAATTCAACATGGAGCTGTTCCGCGCCTTCTCGTCCATCAACAGTAGCAAAGGCATGCTCAAACACGAGAAAGTGAAAGAAGTGCTGGGCTGGCCTGAATGGAAAAACAAAGATGGCCAATTCAACATGGAGCTGTTCCGCGCCTTCTCGTCCATGAACAGTAGCAAAGGCATACTCAAACATGAAGAAGTGAGAGAGGTACTGAACTGGCCGGAATGGAAAGACGCAGATCGCGAGTTCAGTATACAGCTATTCCGCGCTTTCTCGGGCATGAATCATACCAAAGGCGTGCCCAAACATGAGCAAGTGAAACAGCTGCTGGGTTGGCCTGAATGGAAAGACAAAGATGGCCAATTCAACATGGAGCGGTTCCGCGCCTTCTCGTCCATGAATAGTAGCAAAGGCATGCTCGACCATGAGGAAGTGAAAGAGGTGCTGGGTTGGCCTGAATGGAAAGACAAAGATGGCCAATTCAACATGGAGCTGTTTCGCGCCTTTTCGTCCATGAATAATGGTAAAGGCTTGCCAAAGCATAATGAAGTGGAAGAAATACTGGGGTGGCCAGAATGGAAAGACAAGGATGATGAGTTCAATATGGAGCGGTTCCGCGCTTTCTCGTCCATGAATAATGGCCAGGGCGTGCTCAAACATCAGGAAGTGAAAGAGGTGCAGGGCTGGCTGGAATGGAAAGACAAAGATGGCCAATTCAACATCGAGCTGTTCCGCGCCCTGTCGTCCATGAATGCTAGCAGAGGCCTGCCCAAGCATGAGCAAGTGAAAGAGATGCTGGGCTGGCCTGAATGGAAAGACAAGAATGGTGAGTTCAGTACGGAGCTGTTCCACGCTTTCTCGTCCATGAATAATGGCAAAGGAATACCCAAACATGAGG
>NZ_JAHHPN010000398.1:0-1436 GCF_024606325.1 Endozoicomonas sp. ONNA1 | reverse complement strand
TAGCCAGAGAATTCGTTCAACAGGCGGCAGTGGTCACGGAGGCGATGATCCACTGCCCCCGTCAGCTGAGCAGAATATTGGGGAGTCAGCTGTGACTTGTTCGAAGTGTAACAAGGTACTGAATAAACAGGAATTAAGTCGTATAGCAAATGAGGCAACAGCTTCGGCATTTATTTGCAACAAGTGCCTGTCGGGCACTAAGGGTATAAAAAGAGCAAGAGAAACCGGGGAAGAAACAGAGCCGGATTCATCAGAACCTGCTCGAAAAAAAAACAAGGGCTCGGGTAGAAAGAGAAATCATTCAAAAGCAGTTGCTGCACCACCGACCAAAAAAAGGAAACAGGCAGACACTCAGATCTACGATGACCCATTGGAAAAAATGAAAAAAAATATCAAATACAAATTGAGCGAGGAAGAGCTGGAAAAAGCACAAACCCTGATAGGGGTATTCAATAAAAAAAACATCACTGCCAAGTACACTTTTTATAAAATGCTTGGATTCGTAGATAGAAGGTCTTTTAATGGTTTCTTCGATAATACGATCGCTTTTTTTGAGCACGTTCCTGAAACCATCAAAAATACAGGCATGCTCACGAGCATGCTAAAAAATAAAAAAAAATACATACGTGATTTTGCTGAACATAGCCAGGGTGAGCTCGAATATTTAGCGACTCTGGATGTATTGACTTCCTTATCGTCCATGAATAATGGCAAAGGCGTGCCCGAACATAAAGAAGTGAAAGAGTTGATGGGCTGGCCTGAATGGAAAGACAAGACTGGCGAATTCAATAAGGAGCTTTTCCGCTCTTTCGCGACCATGAACAATGGCCGGGGCGTACCCAAACATGAGGCAGTGAAAGCGGTGCTGGACTGGCCCGAATGGAAAGACAGGGATGGCAAGTTCAACATGAAGTTGTTCCGCTCTTTCTCGTCTATGTACAACACAAAAGGCATTCCCAAACATGAGGAAGTGAAAGAGGTGCTGAGCTGGCAGGAATGGAAAGAGAAGGATGGCGAGTTCAATATGGAGCTATTCCGCTCCTTCTCGTCCATGTACAACACAAAAGGCATCATCAAACACGAGGAAGTAAAAGAGGTACTGGGCTGGCCTGAATGGAAAGACAAGGACGGCGAGTTCAATATGGAGCTATTTCGCACCTTCTCATCCATGAACAGTAGCAAAGGCATGCTCAACCATGAGGAAGTGAAAGAGGTACTGGACTGGCCTGAATGGAAAGACAAAGATGGCCAATTCAACATCGTGCGGTTCCGCACCTTCTCGTCCATGAATACCAGCAAGGGCATGCTAAACCATGAGGAAGTGAAAATGGTTCTGGGCTGGCCTGAATGGAAAGACAAGAATGGTGAGTTCAGTACGGAACTGTTCCACGCTTTCTCGTCCATGAATAATGGCAAAGGAATACCCAAACATGAGG
>NZ_JAHHPN010000397.1:0-8432 GCF_024606325.1 Endozoicomonas sp. ONNA1 | reverse complement strand
AATTTCTTGCAATCCTCGCTACGGACGCTTAAGTCCGACAGGCTGCTAGATGAATATTGAGCAGCATGCCTCAAAACTTATTGTGAAAGCCTGCTGTTAGAGAATAACGGGCGTTCGTCACTTGATAAAAATAGTGAAAAAAAAGAGAAAGTTAGACAATGCTGGAGATTTATCTGAACGGAATGTTATTAAGCGGTGGTTTGATCATAGCCATTGGCAGTCAGAATGCTTTTTTACTGGCTCACGGCTTACGTCGAGAGTCTCCTGTTCTGATTGCCACCCTATGTGCAGTTTGTGATGCCTTGCTAATACTGGCTGGTGTTATGGGTCTTGGTACTCTTATTCAGAGTAGTAATACACTGCTTGAACTAGCCCGCTGGGCAGGCGTTGTTTATTTGACCGGATTTGGCCTGATCTCACTGCGGCGCAGTTTCAAAACTGAGCAGCTCAAGGCTGAAGGGCAGGTGCAAAAATCGGTTCGGGCTATTGTGCTTTCAACTCTGGCGGTCACCCTGCTTAACCCGCACGTTTACCTTGATACGGTCATTTTATTAGGCAGTATTGGTGCTCAGTACGGTGAACAGCGTGGTTATTTTGTACTAGGGGCTGTCACCGCATCACTCATCTGGTTCTATGGGCTTGGGTTCGGTGCTGTGAAGCTGGCTCCTCTGTTATCCCGCCCGTTGGCATGGAAAATCATTGATCTGGTGATCTGTCTGATTATGTTCAGCATGGCTCTGAGTCTGGTGCAAATGGACCTGGTGCATATTTTATAACCTTTCTGTCTAATGAATTATGCTTCCGGGTTTCATTTCATTGACTATTTTGAAGATCAAGTACTTTTTTCTTAACAACTGGATGGGTGGTTACTGTCCGATCGGACAGAATCTTTGCTAAGGGTTCTATGAAAAAGGGTTGATCCGATGAGACTCAGGCTCGTAAACAGTGTCGTCTTGTTCTTGCTCAGTGTGTTCTGCTCACTGGCTTTAGCCAAGACCTATTCAGACAATCTGGTGCTGGTGGTCTATGAAAGTAATGCTGAGGTTAATATGGTGCTGGCCTCGGCAGACAATCCCGAGAAGGTACTGGCCAGCTCGGTGGCCTCTCCGGTTCATGTCACTTACAGTCGGTCAAAGGATGAGGAAGACTATTATGAGGCTTCACTCACCGGTATGGGTCATCCGGGCAATCTGGTATTTCGTGATTCAGAAACGATTCTGTTTGCTAATGCTCTTGATAATCTCAGGAAATCAGCCCGCTTCCATTGGCTTGATCTGAAGGATGATGACACAATCAAGCTTGACGCCGTTTTCGTCGGTATTGCCGGGTATAAAGACCATCACAAAAAAGCCCTTGTGGTGGGTGACCGAGTCGTCTTCAAAGAGCAGTACATTCGCGAGAACATGGAAGAGGTTTTGAAGCTCCGTCATTTCCAAATGTCCCCCGATAAGCAGTTACAAATGGATTCAGATACCCGTCTGATGGCCAAACTGGCCAAACAGAAAGCGGGTGAAGACGTCGAGTTAAGGGATCTGGATTTTATTCAACTGACTACCTATGCCATCGGTTACAGAATTCGGGATGGTGTAATGCGACATGATCGGGTGACCTATGACAGTGAGGGCGGGGATTATGAATATGGCGTAGCTATCCAGGTATTCTTCCTTGATCAACTGCCAGCAGCCTGTACAGCCAGTGATTTTGACACACTGGATCTGAGGCATGTACCGGTTCTGAAAGCCATGAATGCTATGCCAACCGTTGATGTTTATAGACACGCACCTAAGGGTGAATACCTCGCCTACCCTGATCTGGGCTATAGCAAAGCGGAACAGGCGCGGTTGAATACTACACTGCCTACCAGAAAATTTAATCACCTGTTTGTTCGCTTGAAAGATAGGAAAAATGAAGCCGGCTATCTGGGCTTCTGGGTGTTGCAGCAGAATAAAGTGCCAGAGGGTGTCACTGAAAAAGACTGGTATGCCGGTCAGGATACGCTAACCCAATGTGCCAAGACTACCTTTATTCCAGCCATCAAAAGAGTGGTAGAGGGGCTGAGCGAACAGGGTATTGGTAAGGATAAAGATGGTGCTAATCTGCCTCTGATTATGGTGGGAGAGTTTCCGCTGGGGCAGACAGCGCGGATGAGAGAGGCACTTAATGAGATTCTGAGCGAGGAAGATCTGAGGCGCATTGTCTGGTTGAAACCTCACGAGTACCGGCAGCTTCTGGCAAAAGCGGGTATCAAGCTGGTCAGGAGAAAGAAACAGGAGTCACCTTGTGCAAGCAAGTCAGGCAACTTCTGTTTTTCAGCTGATCCGTTATAAAAGGGGGGAAGACAACCGCGATGCATTGGAGCAATCTCATAAAACGAGTCTTATAGACTTCTTTGGTAGGAATATCACAAGCCTATAGAACTTGTCTGCAGATTGCGTAATGGCTGCAATTCGTTCGGCTCCATTTCTGATACCGTCGGTTGTCTTTTGAACTTCTTGATCGCCAGATAGACTGCGATGGTTGCAATCACAACAACTGCAGTGCCTCCTGCAGCAGCCACAGTTCCCCAGGGTGTATCCTCTGCCGATCCTGAAGCTGATGTTGAGGCTGATTGCGAAGCTGACCCCGCAGCAGCCAGAGCAGTAGGGGCTTTTTGGTGATTGAAGAATTCAAGGCCCAGAGAAATTTCTTGCATTCGTACCTCCGTCTTCCGGCCATCCTCCCTAATCTCATCGTTTTCAGTGGCCAGATAAGCCTTATTACCCACAAAAATCGGGCGCAGAGACTTTGTTGGTGCAGGTTTAAATGTGGTGGCGAAACGATGGATGTTGACTTGATTTTTATAAGTAAGCACTGATAATCGTCCATCGCTGTTGTAAATAATGGCGTGCAAATAATCTTTCGTTGTCGTCAGCTTCACGGCTGCAAATGAGTCTGGTGTGCGGGAAGAAAAATCAATCTCATCTTCAATAATAAAAGCGCTATCCATCTGTCCATTGTCAGTGGCAAACCGGCGAATAGACAGTCTCCCTTCCCCAGGGTTGTATAGGGCAACGTAGGCGTGGTTTTTTTTGATCAGGATGTCCTGCTGGCTGTTGACTGAGTCAATATCATCGTCAATGGCGTTGATTCTTTCTTCGCCATTATTGCCAAAAGAGGCAGAGGGGGTTAGCTGTTTACTGTCGTACTGTCTGATAAACAGGGGATGGTTGGCATGTTCATCACTTATGCCTAACACATAAAAGTGTTCGCCATCGGGTGAGAGCTCCAGATTAAGCGCTTGCTCCTTATCAAGCCGCCCACTGTTTTCAGGATACTTTCTGGAAAGCATGCGCTCTCCCTGGCGGTAACGTCCGACAAACAGGCTGTTATCGATGGTTCCCGTTAAATACATAGCACCCTGATGAAAAGCGGTATCACTTATTTGAAGATTCTCAGGGAATTCGTCGCTATGTATTCTGACTCCTCTTCTGGATCTGTGTCTGTCAGTGACATCTAACCTGAACAAGATCGTTTTTTCTGAAGGTGTTGTTGAGATAAGGTCAAGGTGAGAGCCTTTGGTTTCATGAACAACCTGCCCTGCCAGAGGCTGGTAGCCCACCAGCATATTTCTGAAACGGGACTGGACGGGGAGGTATCTCACAATACCGCACCAACCAAATCCGTGATCCGGTTCAGAGCCTTTATAACGAACCAGGATAATTTCTTGACGAGGTTCTTTCCAGCGCGACTTAGGCTTAATGACAACGTAAATTCGCTGGGTTTCGGGGTCATACACCTGGAAGAGAGGTTTGCCCTCCAGTGACGGGCAGATAGGCTCGGAGTCGCTTAAATAAGCTGTGGAGGATGTACTGGATTTACTGTGAGTCAAGTCCTTATACGACGAAGGATTTGTAGATGGCGGAACTGACGAAGTTGACGGGGCTGACATGATGCTCTTTTCCTCGCTGCAGTCAAATCCGCCCTGTGTGCAATCAACTCCGGCCAACAATGTTTGTGGTTTGGAGAATGCTTTTGGAAACGGTAGATAGCCATCCTGACCGTTCCAGACAGCACGATTGAAAGAGGTAGCATTATTGGAACCACCGGGGTCTGCAAACTCATTCAGTACTGTAGGAAACCGGTTGTTTGTCTGTTTGGTGCCATTTATTCGGGCAAGTTCACGGTAGGGGGTGTTAATGCCTTTAAGCATTGGCAGCTGCGATGCATCACCGGCATTCCAGAGTGTGCTGCTCAAACCGGTCAGGTTTGATTTGAGAGCGTTTTTCGATACTCTTACGACACCTACATTATATCCTTCCTGACCACCAAAAGTACGGTGATACTTTGTGAATGTATCCAGATTATTCTTAATACGCTCTCCCATCCAAACTTTTGCCACTGCTCCGCTTGTGCCGTAATAGCCTCTGTTCTTAGCTTCAAGTGACCCGGTATTGACATTGTTGTAAACCAAGACCGGATTGACAGGCGCGTCAGCAACTCCGGAAACGCCACCGACGTAATCATAATCTTTCGAAATGACCGCTCCGGCATTAAGGTTATCCTGAACGCTTCCGACCTCAACGCCTCCTGCAATACCTCCGGCATATGATGACCAGCTATCAGTATTGACAGTTCCGGTATTTACATTTTGAACAACAGTAGCATTGTATACTTGCCCCGCTATTCCACCGGCGTGTGTACGATCATAGTTGTTGAAAATGCTGCCTGTATTGAGGTTTTTGCTGACCAGGGTTTGCCCGGATGCCCTCCCCACTATTCCACCCCTGTTTCCTGCATGTTTAACGTAGACGATACCCGGATCATCTGTGGATGACATTTTTCCAGTGTTCAGGTTATTTGATACTCTGGCTGCTGCTGCCTCTCCTGCAATCCCCCCGGAACTTTCGGTATGGCTAACAGTGACGTCGCCGACATTCATATTATTGAGAGCAGCGCTTCTTTTCAGTGTTCCGACAATGCCACCGGCAGGCGAGGAACCTGCACCCCCGGAGATGATCGCTCCGGTATTCAGGTTATTTGAAATGGTAGATGTCTGATCGGCCAATCCAGCGATACCACCTGTGCTGGCGCTTGATGCTGTGATTACAGTGCCGGTGTTTACACTGTCGTGTATGACGCTGTCTGAAACACTGCCTGCCAGACCTCCGGCATGACTGTTAGAAAACTTCGTTTTGATGGTTCCGTCATAATTGACCACCTCTTCAATCCTGCTGCCTTTCAACTCTCCCACAAGCGCACCTGTCGGGCTCCTAAACCCGGCACCGGTCACTTTTGGCTGTTTTAACAGGATCCGCCTGATGATGCTGTTATTTAATGACCCGAACAAGCCGGTTGCAGTTTTATAGGCTGACGTTGAAACCTCAAGGCCAGAAATGACATGGCCGCCGCCATCCAGATTGAGAGAAAACGGAACGGAGACATTGCCAACGGGTTCCCAGGGAATGAGGCTCAGGTTGATATCACTGATCAACCGATAGTCACCTTCGACCGGGTGGTCGGCATTCAGATATTGATTGAAATTATTATTGTCCAGCTCGATAGTGTCGGCCCAGCTTTCCCAGTTTGGAATACAAACGACAAGTAACAGCAATAGTACAGACGACTTTTTGTTGATAGTCAGTAGCCGATTCTGATTTCTTATCAGACTTTTATTCATTGAAGAACTACCGTAGAGATAATGATAATAAATAATCGTACCCGTCTATATAGACCATGTGATGTCATCATGCAGAAAGATGCAGAGAACCGTGAGAAAGCTTCTGTTTGAGTAGGGGGTATCAGGGGGAATTTCCTGGTTTGTTTTTGGCTGAGATGATTGGACATTCCAGGGGCTCATTCGCCGGTTCCTGAGAATAGACATTATTGGGTTTCCACATCCTGTTGAATTAGTTCTTTTTTGAACCAGCTCTTGGCGAGTTCGTAAAATGCAACCGTTCCAAGCAGTAAAGTACACCCTGCAAAAAAACCCGTTATAAATCGAGTATTTACCCCAGACGATAAAGTGGCAGGGAATTCTTGAGGACTCAAGTTTTCAAGACCCAGAAAAACTTCCTGCATCCGTACCTGCCTGCTACCCTCCTCAATATCAGCAACTTCAACCGCCAGATAGGCTTTATTACCCAAAAAAACCAGACGCATAGACTCCGCTGTCGCAGGTTTAAATGTGGTGTCGAAACGATGGACTTTGACCTGATCTTTATAAGTAAACACGGACAGTTGTCCATCACTGTTGTATATAATGGCGTGCAAATGATCTCCCGTTATCATCAGCCTGACGGTTACAAACGAACCCGGTGTGAGGGGAGAAAAATCAATCTTGTCGTCAATAATAAAAGCACTATCAATCTGTCCATTGTCGGTGGCAAATCGGCGGATAGAAAGTTTCTCTCTCTCAGGGCTGAATACGGCAACGTAGATTTGATCTTTTTGTATCAGGATGTCCTGCTGACTGTTGATCGTGTCAAAGTCATTGATGGTCATTGCCTCTCTACCATTGTTGCCAAAAGAGGCGACGGGGGTTAGTTGTTGACTGTCGTACTGTCTGATAAACAGAGGATAGGGCACATCGTCATCACTTTTGCCTGTTACATAGAGGCGTTCGCCATCTGGGGAGAGCTTTAGATTGAGTCCTTGTTGCTCATCATATTGGCCAAAGTTTGCAGAATACTTTTCAGAAAAAAAGAATTTTCGTTGGTGATAGCGGCCAACAAATAAGTTGTTATTGATTTTCCCTGTTAAATACATGGCACCCTGATGATGAGCAATATCATTAATTTGAATATTCTCTGGAAATACGTTTTTAATGACACTGAATCGTGCCCGGTATCTTTGGATATCACTCAACGGGAACTCGAACAGCGTCGCTTTTCCTGACTTTGACATTGCAACAATATTGAGGGAAGAGCCGAGCTGAGAGCCTTCGGTTTCGTAAACAACCTGCCCTGTCAGAGACTGGTAAGAAGCCAGCATTCCGGAGTGTTTGGTAGAGGTTGTATAGGTCACAATGCCGCACAGACCAAATTGTTTATCCAGTTCACGGCCTTTGTAGCGAGCCAGAATAATTTCTTTAGAAAACGATTCAGGTTGAATGACGACGTATACCTGCTGGTTTGCCGGGTCATACGCTTGAAACAGGGGCGTGCCTTCTGGTGGCGGGCAGTTAGCTGGCAGGCTGGGTGAATGGGTTTCATAGGGCTGCATAGCTGACGGAGTTTTATCCTCGCTGCAATCAAACCCCCCTTTTGTGCAGTCAATCCCAGCCAGTAATGTTTGTGGTTTGGGGAAAATGTTTAGAAACGGTAAAGAGCCATCCCGACTGTTCCAGACAGTACGATCAAAAGAGGTGGCATTTGCAGCACCACCGGGATCCGCAAACTCATTCAGGGCCGACGGGAACTGATTGTTTGTCTGTTTGGTACCATTTATTCGGGCAAGTTCACGGTAGGGAGTATTAATGCCCTTGAGCATCGGCAGCTGTGATGCATCACCGGCATTCCAGAGCGTGCTGTCTAACAGGGTTACGTTTGATTTGAGGGTACTTTTCGATAGTCTTATGATACCTATATTACGCCCACTACCTCTCTCACTGGTCCATTGATACTTTGTGAAAGTATCCAGGTTATGCTCAATGGCACCTGCCTTCCAAACTCTGCCAGCTACCCCGCTTACGTAGCAGTGGCTGTCCCGGGCTTCAACCGAACCTGTATTGACATTGTTGTACACTGAGGTTGAAAGAGTGGCAGCTCCGGTAATAGCCCCTAAGTGACCGCCAGCATCTTTTGTCATGATTGCTCCGACATTCAGGTTGTCCCGAATGCCTGAACCTTCAGCTTCTCCGGTAATCCCTCCGGCAGATGACTGAAAGTCGTGAGTAGTGACCGTTCCGGCATTAACATTTTGAACAACAGTAGTGTTGACTACATCCCCTGCTATTCCTCCTCCATAGGTACGCCAATCCCTTGTAAAAATGCTACCCGTATTGAGATTTTTGCTGACCAGGCTTTGCCTGGAGGCATGCCCCACTATTCCGCCACTGCTTCCACCTAGCCTACAGAAGGCTCTGGAGTAATCCGAGGCAATTTTTCCGGTGTTGAGGTTATATAATGCCTTCGCAGCTTCTGCTTTTCCTACAACGCCCCCGGAATATTCGGTAAAGCCAACATTAACTTCACCGGTATTAAGATTGTTGTTAGCAATGCTGTCGCTTTTCAGGGTTCCGACGATGCCACCGGCGGGCGAGGAATGTAAATTTCTGGAGACTATTTTTCCTGTATTCAGATCATTTGACAGGGAAGATATCTGATCGCCCAATCCTGCAATGCCGCCTGTGCTGGCGGATCCGGTTGTGAAAACGGTGCCGGTGTTCACACTATCATGTATGACGCTATCAGAAACACTGCCCGCTATACCTCCGGCATGACTGCGAAAACCGG
>NZ_JAHHPN010000033.1:0-2452 GCF_024606325.1 Endozoicomonas sp. ONNA1 | reverse complement strand
GGTCGCAGCCAGTTACGGAGTTGTTCTTTATCCTCTATGGGAAGGATTTTCTTTAATTGATCTTGGTGTGGTGAAGAAAACCGCTGATGCCACGCCCTTGCCAGAGCATGGTCGTCTTTAATAACCCTGTTAAAGTGAGTCGATACCTGTTGCAAACGGGCAATATCCCGAAACCCCAGCAAGCGAAAAATTTTGATTTTTACTTCCTCGGGCAAATCGTGCAATGACGCTGTTTTATTTATTTCCTGGTCAGGCACCACGATGGTCCTGCCCGCACTGACAACCGATGGTTCTTCCTCTAATGGAGTGCTCACTATTGATAGCGAGGGTGAATCGACTATGCCGGAATTATTAGCGTTAGAAAACATATCTGGTTTTTCCTGAATGACTATCCCTACCTTTAACAAGGACGTTCAAAATTGATGCGGTAAATTAGAGTCGATTTTGAAATGAAAGTTCATCACTTGCTTTTGGGTGCCATTAACGAAGTTTCTGTCTTGCAACACGTGCAAAATAGCGTCCCTTTTATTTGTCACAGCAAACAAACCATCAATTATTCTTCTGTAATTTAATAATTCGCACCTTGTAATCGTCAGAGATGGTCACTACATGGTGTCCATCGTTGCTAAAGCTGGCTGATTTGATCAAGCCTTTATGAGAAATGGTGGCTTTTTTGACCCATGATCCATCACCCTTAACACCGTAGATTTTTGCCGTTCCACCTCGACTGGTGGTCAGCACAAGGCAGCCATCGGCGCTGAAGTTGGCAGAGTTGAGCGAACTTTTATGGTAAATAATGGCTTTTTCGACCCATGACCCGTCAGTCTTGTGACCATAAATTTTTGCCGTGCCATCTTTACTGGCGGTCAGTACATGCCGACTATCGGGGCTGAAGATGGCTGATATGACATCGTTATGATGGGAAATCGTGAGCTTTTTTTCCCATGATTCATCGTCCCTCTGGCCACAGATTTTCGCCGTGCCATCTGTACTGGCGGTCACTACATGACGGCCATCAGGGCTGAAGGTGGCTGAGGTGACCCAGTGATCGTGGAAAATGGTGGCTTCTTTTTCCCATCGGCCATTTGTTTTCTGACCACAGATTTTCGCCGTGCGATCTTTACTGGCAGATATCACTCGGCAACCACCGGCGCTGAAGGTGACTGAGTTGACTTGACCATCATGGAAAATATTGACTTTATGTTCCCATGATCCATCGTCCTCATGGCTATGGATTTTTACCATCTTGTCTCTACTGACGGTCACAACTAAACGACTGTCGTCGCTAAAACAGGCTATGACGACACAATGATCATGTAAAATGGTGGCTTCTTCCAGCCATGATCCATCGGTCTTCTGACCATAAATTTTTGCCGTGTTATCGTTACTGGCGGTCACCACGTAGCAGCCATCCGGGCTGAAGGTAGCTGAGTTGACATGGTTACCGTGGGAAATGGTGTTTTTTTCCTCCCATGCCCCATCCGCTTTCTGATCATGAATTTTCACCTTCTTACTCCAACTGCTGACGGTCACCAAATGGCTGCCATCTGCACTGAAGGTGGCTGAGTCAACAAAGTGATCATGATCAATGATGACGTTTTCTACCCATGATCCTTTGGCGTTCTGACTATAGATTTGTGCGGTGTTATCAAGACTGGCCGTCACCAGGTGTCGGCCATCGGCGCTGAAGGTGGCTGAGTTGACCCAGAGATAATGGGCAATAGTGACTTTTTTATTGATTTCAAAGGTTTCACATTCAGACACCAGTTGAGCTTTGGTGAAATAGAACAGAGCAGGAAAATAAGCAGCCTTTCGTTGCTTTATCAGTGACTCGACTAATGCTGTATCCTTTGTAAAGGGCCGCAGCCAATGACGAAGTTGTTCTTTATCCTCTGTAGGAAGGATTTTCTTTAATTGATCCTGGTGTGGTAAAGAAAACCGGTGATACCAAGCCCTTGCCAGAGCATGGTCGTTTTTAATAACCCTGTTTAAGTGAGTAGACACCTGTTGTAAATTGACAACATCCCGAAATTTCAACCAACGAAAAATTTTAATTTTTACTTCTTCGGGCAAATCGAGCAATGAAGCGGTTTTCTTTATTTCCTGATCAGGTACAACAATGGTCCTGCCCATACTGACACAGGATGGCTCTCCCTCCAATGGAGTGCTCACCGGTGGTAGCAAGGGTGAATCGACTATGCCGGAGTGATTAGCGTTAGAAAACATATCTGGTTTTTCCTAAGTGACTATCGCCACCATTTAACAAGGACGTTCAAAATTGATGCGGTAAGTTGGAGTCAGTTCTGACATGAAAGTTCATAACCTGTTTTTGGGTGCCATTAATGAAGTTTCTGTCTTTCAGCACATACAGAATGGCCTCCCTTTTATTGATCACAGCAAACCATCAATGATTCATCGAAAGCTTATAAATTCTCAACTCGTTATGGTGAAA
>NZ_JAHHPN010000396.1:0-10825 GCF_024606325.1 Endozoicomonas sp. ONNA1 | reverse complement strand
CGGTTTAGTATCCTGTAAAGTCTCACGACCAGTCTTATTGTTTGGTACTGAAGAAGCGGGATCAAGCTTCATTCTTTTATTCTTTTCATCTTTAAAAGAATCTTCAAAAGCTCCATCAATCTGATTGGTTTGTGGCGAATTAACCTCCATATTCTGAGGTGTTTCAATGCTTACTGCCGCATCAAAGTGCTCGAGTAGAGCTACTGAACTGGGGTAGTGGATAAGATAGGCTGAAGACTGATGGGGGTTGGTCAGAATTTGGGCGACGAAGAGCCTGGCTTGATCGAAATTTTGGCTTAACAACAATTGCAAAAGGAGTGCCCTTTGACTTTCAGAGAGATCAGGAAAGGTATAGTTTTTGTTTTCTAACAGAATTGCCAAAAGGTTAGGAGCAAAATTTACCCAGCGTTTCAGGTCATAAATCTCGCGATGAGCCCCATAGTCACCTTGTGTAATCACTGGAAACCAGACTCCCTGTGTCGGTACAAGCAAGGCAATAAGCTGAGCATCGCCAAATTGTTGTAATCTGCCCAACTCCGATTGAGCGAGTGAGGCTGAGTCAGTAATGACATTATTATTGAGAACGGATGGAATCACGTCAGCATCGATCCCCAATAGTAGCTCTAGTTCTTGCATCAGTTTTTCCTTGTCAGGATAATCCTGAATCGTTGAATAAATCTGACGAAGGTTATAATCCATAATCTGCCTAACTGCTTGCTGGTCCCATACGTCCCATAGGCCTGCTTGTCCTGACCGTCTATTCCGGTTGAATATCTCTGCAATGGACGAGAACATACAGTTGCCATCGCCATTAATCCTTATCAGCTCAAAACCATCGGGGACAGGGTTATGGTAATAATCGGGTTCAAAAATCTGCTTTTTGGGGTATCCCTTTTCCATCTTTTTATACAATTGCCCTACTTGTTGCCTGATGCGTTTGTCTTCTTTCATGCAAGCTTTGTGAAAAGGCTTTACCAGCGTCTCTTTTGGTTTGCCAGTGGTTCTGTTTGTCGTACGTCCTTTTCCTCTTATGGGGTTTTCAGTTTCATAAAGTTCACGACAATGGTAACAGGTTTGTCTGAAACCACCTTTTCCATTCGGAGCATTAACCAGAAGCTCTGGAGTCTTTTTCCTGAATAAAGAGATTAATTCATCCGTTTTATCTTTGCTGGAAAAAAACGAATTTTGATCTTTGCTTTTCAGTAAAGCTTGCAGTGAAGCTTTTACATCTTGAATTTTTGTTCGATCTTCGTATTTTTTCAAAACACTTAACATAAACTTATTTAAAAACTCTTCGGATTCGAAATCCAGATCGCCGGAGTAATACTTGGCGGTAGGAAACAAGTGATCAAGAAAAAGTGGCATAATATTTTTCTCACCATCAACAATCTTGCGCATATTCTTGATATTAAGCTGAAGCCCTTCAAGCTCATGGTCATAAAGAGTAAGGTCGAAAGCCTGTTTATGAAAAGAATTAAAAACTATTTTTGTGAAAAGGAAATCAACAATTTGTAGTACATTAAAAGCTACAGCAATATCTTTTTTGTTAGAAGCATAGATAGCATCCAGGCTAAATTGCTCAGGTTTTTCTATAAGCTGTTTGACTATTTCAGAACTTGCATCCAATTCGTTATGCATCAGAGCCCTGACACATGTTTCGATCAGATAGTTTAAAACGATACGATAAGTAATTTCTACCTTATCTGGAACATTCATACTGGATAAATATCTCAGGCTTGGGGTCAGATGTCCAAGAAAAAATGCCAAATCCCCGATAACATTATTGTCAATATTCCCATTAATGAGACTTTCAAAAAAAGCATTATTTTCTTTAGCAATTGAATAATTCTCGTCACTTATGAGGAGAGACATCTGAACTCTTTGCAGCAAAAACTCCAAATAGGCCTGAGTTGGCATCCATTTATCGTCCTCCGATAATAATAATGCTTTGGTAATAATGTTATTACCTAGATTTGAAACGGAGGCTTTTTTGAGGTTGTTTGGAATTTTAAATTTATATCTTGATAAATCATACATTGACATTAAAACGAATTTTTTTTCAACGTCTGACATATCATCTCTAACTTTGGGTATCCAGATATTAGGTAGGCTTCCATATTGAGTTCCCCCTCTATAGCGTTCTGTTGTCTTTTGTGTTTCTAAAGGCAAAAAAATCTTATATTGGTGAAGCATATTATTAGATTTTGCCAACTTCTTATTGTCAACAAGATGTATTTCCCATTTTATGAGTTTACGTGGAGCTCTTTTTTTAGCTAGATCGTTATGCATCAAGTGGCGAGGATTTTCTGGGATAAAATAGTTGGCATAATAAAGAGGATAAGTTTTAGCTATTTCAAAGGCTCGACTTTCATAGCCAGGAACTTTAACAATCACTGGTAGAATGTCATGTTTTTTCTTGTGTTTGTTTTTTATCTTTTCTTTTCTACCTTCTTTTTCTGCTTCTTTTTTCTTCCTTATTGCACTCCATTTCTTTATGCCATATAAAACCTTTTTAAAATTATGCTCATCCAGTTTTTTATTCTTATAATAAACGACGGGTTCATTGTTATGAGGTATTTTGAATGCAGACTTCCTCCTGGCCTCATAGATCAGATCATGAAAATTTTTAATCGAGGTAAGCTCAAATTCCAGAACTTCAGCTTCACTATACATTTTAACAGGAATAAAAATATCAGTCTTTATTGACTCTGAATCATCTGATTTATCGAATTCTGAATCCAAATCATCCATTACCAAATAATCAAAAACTGGATCATCGTCATCTTTTATTCTTTCTCGTACACTATTTGCTATCTTATTATGATTCGTTTCTATATAAAGAGGTGTGTCAATTTTTTTTGCCTGAGTATTTGCTAATATTATTTCCTCTGTAATCAAGCTCTGAGGGCTTTTTTGATGAAAATTGTATGCAAGAATACCACTTGTTTTTATATCGAAGTCAGTTGTCACACAATTGATAATATTCAAAATTTGATTTTCTATAGAAAATTTCTCTGGTCCATAATGCACACATTTTGAATAACTCCGCGACCAATTTTTGTATAAAATGCCGAGGTATTCTTTAGAGTTTCTATAACTGTTTGTCAGGAAAAGATCACTGTGAAAAAGATGATACATTTTTGGTCCATATTCAACATGAACTGTTGGTCCTTCGTTGCCTACATTGTCAAAACTAAACACTACTCTAAAAAATGCATCTTGCCACCAACCATAGGGTACTACAAAATCCAGAGATACTCTAAACATATTGTCATCATTGATACTGAATCTAAATTTGTCTGGATACCTATTATCCAGAAAGGTTTGAAGTCGATCAACTGCCATATAAATCTCTCTGGCTTTGGATGCGGAGTTTCTTATGGGTGATAACTTCGGATAGTCTGATGTATTATCGTGTGAATTTTTGGGTGAATTTTTAGGGTAAATTATTTGATCCCCATCTTCTAAGTTTCCTTGCCGGATTATATTGACATTATTTAAAACAAGTTCTCCATTACGTAGTAGATGAAGTTTACGATAAGGAGTGCTATGTGGATGTATTAATCGATAATCAAAGTCTTTGTTTTTCTCTGCCTTAATAGTACATGGTCCCAAGGATTGATATTGCCGAAATTCATAGGACAAATTTACCCAGTCTATACCCTCTGTGGGCACTTGCTCAGCTCTTTCTGATAATAATCTGTCTACATAGTCAGTAACAACACCGGCTGCTCTATTATCCTTAGTGATTTTTATGATAGCTTTTTCTTTACCGTGATGAATCATTGCCTGAACAAGATTGAAAGTTCGTAACAGGGGGTAGGGTATTCCCAACTTGGTAGTATTATCACTCCTCTTAACACTCAATTTTTCAGCTGTTTTCCTATTTTCGCTTATAAAAAAATGATTTCTTTTTCTTCTGTTAATGCATGCCATCGCTCTGTTAATGTAAAGTTCAGCTTCCCTATACAAATGTTTTGTTTTCAGCTCTCGGTCAATTTCTTCATACTCTTGAAGGGTGAGTTGTTTTAGTATGCTTATTTGGTTTTCGTTAAGTGCAAGAGCACTCCCTGACATCAGAGCTATCAATAAAATGAAATATTGAATGAAGTTTTTATTTGATATAGATAACGCAGTAAGAATCATACTTGGGAATCCCCATATATCTTAAAATTTTCTGAATTGAACGCTATTTGAGTAGCTTTACTAATCCCTGTAGACAGTCAATAGTAGCTTGTTTTGATAACATCTGTTTTACGATTGCTGCTATTCATGTATAAGTGAATAAGGCCACATGGGTTACACGACGATTACCAGCCGCCTGAACTTGCGTGGCTTTGTCAATTCTTTGAAGCAAACCCTTGTGTTCCATAAAAATTTGTCGTGAAGGGTGCGCCATATCATTGGAGATCTGATACGGTATGCGGCTAAGATTTGGAAGCCGGTAACGCCGTTCTATAGTTCCAATTACCGGCTTATGGCAAGTTTTGCGACACCCATTTCGCGGCGCCGGGAGTTTTACTTACATGGTATTGGTCGGAGTGTCTGGCATGGAAAGGAGTGCTCGAGCCCTGGTTTGAATCATTAATGATAAGGGGTTTTGGTCCTCCAAAGTTTCATGTGCAGTCTCATTGGTTGAAACGGAAGAAGCGAGGTCAAGCTTGATTCTTTTCTTATTTTCATCGATGGAAAGCGCTTCAAAAGCCTCAATCATCTGAGTCATTTGTGACGAATCAAACTCTGTATTCTGGGGCGATTCAATGCTTATTGCTACATCAAAGTGTTCCAGGAGAGCCTGTGAACTGGGGGAGTGCATAAGATAAGCTGAAGACTGATGGGAGTCTGTCAGAATTTGGGAGACGAAAAGCTTAGCTTGATCGAAATTTTGGTTTAACAACAACTGTAAAAGTAATGACCTTTGGCTTTCAGTGAGATCAGGAAAGCTATAATTTTCGTTTTTTAACAGCATAGCCAAAAGGTAAGGAGCAAAATTGACCCAGCGGTTCAGGTCATAAATCTCGTGATAAGAACCACGATGACCTTGTGTAATGACTGGGAACCAGACACCCTGTGTCGGTACTAGCAATGCAATCAGCTGGGCATCACCAAATTGTTGCAATCTGGCTAACTCCGATTGACCGAAAGAGGCTGAATCAGTAAGGACGTTGTAATCGAGAACGGCAGGAATAACGTCAGCGTCGATCCCCGATAGTAACTCAAGCTCTTGCATCAGTTTTTCCTTGTCAGGATGACTCTGAATCGTGGAAAAAATCTGACGTATGTTATCCTCCATAATTTTCCTTATTGTTTGCTGGTCCCATTTACCAGCTTGTCCTGACCGCCCAGTCCGGCTGTATATCTCTGCAATTGAGGAATACATACAGTTACCATCGCCATTAATTCTTATCAGTTCAAAACGAGATTGAATCTTTAACAATAAGGGATTGAGATCCTCTAAAGTTTGACTATCAATCTCTTTGTTTGAAACTGAAGAAGCAGAATCAGAACTCATTCTTTTACTATTTCCGTTGATGGAAAGCGCTTCTAAAGTGTGATCAATCTCCAAATTCTTGGGAGTATCAGGACTTATTGCTGCATCAAAGTGTTCCGCGAGGGCCACAGAACTGGGGTAGTGAATAAGATAAGCTGAAGCCTGATAGAAGGCTATCAGAATTCGGGAGATGAAGCCTTTCGCGTGTTCGAAATTTTCGTTTAACAACATCTGTAAAAGTGTTGCCCTTTGACTTTCAGAGAGATCAGGAAAGGTATAATTTTCGTTTTGTAACAGCATAGCCAGAAGGTTAGGAGCAAAATTGACCCAGCGCTTAAGGTCGTAAATTTCGTGAAAAGGTCCATCGTGACCTTGTGTTATCACAGGGAACCAGACACCCTGTGTCGGCACTAGCAAGGCAATCAGCTGAGCATCACCAAATTGTTGCAATAGGGCTAACTCCGACTGAGCAAAAGAGGCTGAATCAGTAATGACATTGTTATCGAGAACCGCTGGAATAACGTCAGCATTGATCCCCAACAGTAGCTCAAGCTCTTGCATCAGTTTGTGCTTGTCGGGATGATTCTGAATCGTGAAAAAAATCTGACGAAGGTTATCATCGATAATCTGCCTTATTGTTTGCTGGTTCCATTTTCCTGTTTGTCCTGACCCTCTATGCCTGTTGAAAATCTCTGCAATGGATGAGTACATTGAGTTTCCATCGCCATTAATTCTTATCAGCTCATAACCGTCAGGAACGGGAATGTGATGAAAATAGTAGGGTTCATAAATCTGTGTTTTAGGGTATCCTATTTCCATCTTTTTATATAATTGCCTTGCTTGTTCCCTGATGCGTTTGTCTTCAATCATACATGCTTTGTGAAAAGGCCTTACCAGTGGTTCTTTCGGTTTTTTAGAGCTTCGGTTTGTACGACGGCCTTTCCCTCTTATGGGATTTTCAGTTTCATAAACTTCACCGCAATGGTAGCAGGTTTGTCTGAAACCACCTTGTCCATTCGGAACATTAACCATAAGCTCAGGCGTATTCTTTCTGAATAAAGAGATTAATTTCTCCGTTTTTTCCTTACTGAAAATATCCGATTTATGTTCTGTGTTTTTCAGAAAAGATTGCAGTGAAGCTTTTATATCTTTATTTGTGGTTCGATTTAAGATTTTTTGCAAAACTTTTGAGGTAAACTTATTTGAAAAAATGTTAGTTTTGAAATCAAGATTATTGGAGTAATGCCTCGCGGCAGGTAACAAGTGACTCAAAAGTAGTGGAATAAGATTTTTCTCACCATCAAAAATTTTACGCATGCTCTTGATACTAAGCTGAAGACTTTCTAACTCATTCTCATAAAAAGAAAGATCTAAAGCTTTATTATTAAAAGGATTGAAAAGGATTTTTGTAAAAAGTAAATCAGCAATAAATAATCCATTAAAAGCTACAGCAATGCTGGATTTGATGGAAGTGTGAATATCCTTCAGGGTAAATTGATCCGGTCTTTCTATAAGTTTTTTAACTATTCCAGAACTTGCGTCAAATTCGTTATCAGTCAGAGTCCTTACACATACTTCAATGAGATAGTTTAAAACAATACGATAAATAACTTCTACCTTATCTGGAGCATTAAAACTGGATACGTATCTCAGGCTTGGAGCCAGGTGTCCAATAAAAAAGCCCAAATCCTTGATAATATTCTCATCAATATTTCCACAGATGACACTTTCAAAAAAAACATTATTTTCCTTTTCAATTGAATAATCTTCATGACTTATAAGGAGAGACATCTGAACTCTTTGCAGCAAAAGTTCCAAATGGCTATGGTTTGACAACAAATCATGGTCCTGTGTCTTTAATAGTGATTTGATTATAATATTGTTACCAAGATTTAAAACGTGCGCTTTTTTAAGGTTGTTTGGAATTTTGAATTTTCTTCTTGATAAGTCATACATTGACATTAAGGCGAATTTTTTTTCAACGTCTGACATACCATCTCTAACAGTAGGTATCCAGACATTGGCGAAACTTCCATGCTGAGCTCCATCCCTATAGCGCTCTGTTGTCTTTTGCATTTCTAAAGGTAAAAGAAATTTGTATTGATAGAGCATATTATTAGCTTTTGCTAATTTCTTTTTTTTAGCTAAATGTATCTCCCATTTTATGGGCTTGCGTACCCCGGTTACGTTATGCATCTCGTTATACGCCCAGTGACGCGGATTTTCTGGAACATAATAGCTAACTGAATGAGCTATAGCATGCTCAAACGCTAGCCTTTCATAATCAGGAACTTTAACTATCATCGACAGGATGTTATGTTTTTTATTTATTATCTTGCCTTTCTCTTCTTTCTTATTTTTTGTATTTGTCTTTTCTATGTCATATAAAACCTTTTTGAAATTATTCTCATCCAGTTTTTCATTGTTATAATAAACAACGGGTTGTACATTTTTTGCTATTTTAAATCCCGACTTATTCCTGGCCTCATAGATCAGATCATCAAGATTTTTAATCGAAGTAGAATCAAATTCTACAATTTCAGCTTCACCATGCATTTCGGCTGGAATAAAAATATCAGTCCTTATTGATTTTATCTTTTCTATATTATCGTACTCAACATCCATAACCAAATAATCGAAAGTTGGATCTTCTCCAGCTTTTACTCTTTTATTCACACTTGTTTTTATCTTATTATGATCGGTTTCTACATAAACAGAATTGTCATTTTCTATTGCTCGAGTATTGACTTTTATTATTTCTTTTGTAATCAGATCCTGAGGGCTTTCTCCATATTCATTACGTGAAAGAATACCTTCTGATCTTATATTGGAGTCAGCAGTCAGAAAATTGATAGTATTTAATATCTGCTCTTCCACAGAAAAATTTTCCGATCCATAGCGTACACGTCCTGGGCAATCAAACCACCAACGTTTGTTTAAGACGCCATTCATTATGGGAGGGCCGTCACTGAGTCTTTGAGAATTTTTATGGGTCTCCTCAATGCAAAGACGTATACCGGGAACATTGGATACTCTTGGTCCAGATATAACATAAGTGTCTGGTCCTTCGTTGCCAATATTGTCAAAAAGATAATCTATTCTAAAAAATGCATCTTTCCACCAACCATAGGGAGCTACGAAATCCAGGGATACCTTAAGCATATTTTTTTCATCGATACTGAATCTAAATTTATCTGGATACCTCTTATTAAGAAAAGTTTGAAGTCTATCGACAGCAATATAAATCTCTCTGGCTTTGGATGCGGAATTTCTCTTGGGTGATAATGGGTTAGGTTTGAATTTTTTAAAAGAGTTAGGATAGATTATTTTATCTCCATCCTTTAAGTTTCCTTGTCGAATTATATTGACATGGGTCAAAATATATTCTCCGTTGCGTAGCAGGTGTAGTGAATGGTGAGCAGGAGGGCGTCGCTGGTATAGTACATAATGTGGGTGGTCGAATGAACATATTGATTGACAATTAAAGTCTTTATTTTTTTCTGTCGTAATAACACGCGTTATTTTTTTAGCGAAATTTCGATCTTCAAAAAACACATGTACCAGCACCGTATCCATTGTGGTCTTTTGCTTAGCTTTTTCCGATAATAATCTATCTACATAGCTTTCAACAACAATGGCTGCCCTATTTTTTTTATGCGTAACCTGATCTTCATTTGTTAATTGTGTTTGCTCGGTAGATTCCACTTTACCATAGTGAATCATTGCCTGAACAAGATTAAACGTCCTGAGTAGGCTGTAAGGTATACCGAACTTGCTAGTATTGTCGTTAGCCTTAACAGCCATTTTTTCAGCTATTTCCCTGTTTTTTCTTATAAAAAAATTATTTCTTTTTCTTCTATTTATGTTTGACATCACTTTGTTAACGTAAAATTGAGCTTGTACATATAAATCTTTTTCTTTAAGCTCTCGATCAAGTTCTTCATATTCTTGAATGGTGAGCTGTTTTAGTATGCTTTTTTGAGTTTCGTTCAGTGCAAGAACACTGTCTGATATCAGGGTTATTAATAAAATGATAAAATAAATGAATTTTTTATTTGATTTAGATAAAACAGTAAGAATCATACTTGGGAATCCTTATGATATCTTAAAAGCTTCTGAATTGAACGCCGCTGGTTGAGCAGCCTTACTCATCGCAGTAGCCAATCAATAATAGTTTGTTTTAAAAAAAACCGCCTCCCAATTGCTGGTACTGATGTTTAAGTTAATAAGGCCTCATAGGTTACACGACGATTAACTGTTGCCTTAACTTGGGTCGCCTTTTGAATTCCCTGAAATATTAACTTACATAGTATTGTCTGTGGTGATAAGCAGCGCTCCAGCCGCGGTTTGAATCATTAATGATAAGGGATTGCGATCCTGTAAAGTCTCACGGTCAGTGTTATTGGTTGAAACTGAAGAATCAGCCTCTGTATTTTGGGGTGTTGCAGGGCGTACTGCTGCATCAAAGTGTTCCAGGAGAGCCGCTGAACTGGGGTAGTGAATAAGATAAGCTGAAGCGTGATGAGGGGCAATTGTAAGTCTTGAGACCAAGAGCGCAGCTTGATCGAACTTTTGGTTTAACAACAATTCTAAAAGTGTTGCTCTTTGACTTTCAGAGAGATCAGGAAAGGTATAATTTTTGTTTTGTAGCAGAATAGTCAACAGGTTGGGAGAAATATTTACCCAGCGATTAAGGTCATAAATCTCGTGATTAGGCCCGTAGTCGCCTTGTGTAATCACAGGGAACCACACACCCTGTGTCGGAACTAACAATGTAATAAGCTGGGCATCGCCAAATTGTTGTAATTTGGCTAACTCTGACTCAGCGAAAGAAGCTGAATCGGTAATGACATTGTTATCGAGAACGGCTGGAATCATGTCAGCATCGATCCCCAATAGAAGTTGAAGCTGTTGCATCATTTTTTTCTTATCAGGATGATTCTGAATAGTGGAATAAATCTGGCGGAGGTTATAATCCATAATCTGCCTTATTGTTTGTTGGTTCCATACGTCTGCTTGTCCTGACCGACCATTCCGGTTGAATATCTCTGCAATAGACGAGTACATGCAATTACCATCACCATTAACCCTTATCAACTCAAAACCATCGGGGACAGGATTATAGTGATAATCGGGTCCACGCAACTGTTTTTTGGGGTATCCCTTTTCCATCTCTTTGTATAATTGATTTGCTTGTTTCTTGATGCATCTGTCTTTTTCCATACATTTCTTGTGAAAAGGCCTTACTCTTATTTCTTTTGGTTTACCAGTTTTTTTGTTTGTCTTGCATCCTTTTCCTCTTATGGGGGTTTTAGTTTCATAAATTTCACGACA
>NZ_JAHHPN010000395.1:0-2095 GCF_024606325.1 Endozoicomonas sp. ONNA1 | reverse complement strand
TCTGTCGCCACCCACCTGCCCGTTTGAATCGGAGGCAATGTTGTTCGAACTTAAAGCTAATAAGGTAGCTACCATGAAAAATGACCTGCTATCAGGTCTGACGGTAGCACTGGCATTGGTGCCCGAAGCGGTAGCCTTTGCATTTGTTGCGGGTGTTGAACCACTGGTGGGTCTCTACGCTGCGTTTATGGTAGGTCTTATCACGGCTGCCATTGGTGGTCGTCCGGGCATGATTTCTGGTGCTACTGGTGCACTGGCTGTGGTTATGGTCACTCTGGTGGCAGACCATGGTGTTCAGTACCTCTTTGCAACCGTTGTACTGATGGGGATCATCCAGGTTCTGGCTGGGGCGCTTAAGCTGGGTAAATTTATTCGCATGGTGCCCCACCCGGTAATGCTGGGCTTTGTTAATGGTTTGGCCATCGTTATTTTTCTGGCTCAACTGGGTCAGTTCGGCGTTGAAGGTGAAACAGGCTGGCTCTCAGGTACCTTTATGGAAGGCAGTGTTATTGATATAGCCTGGATGCAGGGTAGTGAGCTCGGCATGATGCTGGGGTTGGTGGCTTTGACTATGGCTATTATTCACTTCCTGCCCAAGCTGACGAAAGCTGTTCCTTCTTCTTTGGCAGCTATTCTTGTGGTTTCCCTGCTGGTCATTGGCCTGGATTTGGATACCCGAACAGTGGGTGATGTAGCTGGCATTGCCGGTGGATTACCTGAATTCAGCGTTCCCATGGTGCCATTGAGCATGGAGACCTTACTGATCATTCTGCCTTATTCTCTGATTCTGGCGGCCATTGGCTTAATTGAGTCTCTGTTAACCCTGCGTATGGTTGACGAGATTACTGAAACTCATGGCAGCTCTAACCGTGAATGCATGGGGCAGGGTGCAGCCAACATTGTGACTGGTTTCTTTGGCGGTATGGGTGGTTGTGCCATGATCGGCCAGAGCATGATCAATGTTAACTCCGGTGGTCGTGGTCGCCTGTCGGGTATTTCGGCGGCGCTGTTCCTGCTGGCATTCATATTGGTGGCTTCTTCTCTGATTGAGCAAATTCCTGTTGCGGCCCTGATCGGCGTTATGTTCATTGTAGTGATTGGCACTTTTGAATGGAGTAGCTTTCGCATCATGCGCAAAGTGCCCGGGGGTGATGCCTTTGTTCTGGTGCTGGTATCAGTCGTAACTGTTTTGACCGATTTGGCTGTCGCTGTCATTATCGGGGTTATTGTATCTGCCCTGATCTTCGCTTGGGAGCATGCCAAGCAGATTCAGATTGAGAAGAAAGAAGACCGGGAAGGTTCCAGCGTTTACAAAGTGCATGGTCCTTTGTTCTTTGGCTCCACCACTCACTTTTTGGAGCAGTTCTCACCAAAAGACGACAACAAGGACGTAGTGATCGACTTTGCTGATTCCCGAGTGTGTGATCACTCTGGACTGGAAGCCATAGATACGCTGGCAGAGCGTTACACCAAAGCAGGCAGAAATCTGCACCTGCTGCACTTGAGTCAGGACTGTCAGAAACTGTTGAAGAAAGCAGGCAGCATGGTAGAAGTGAATGTCATTGAAGATCCTAAATACTTTGTGGCCACGAATGCCTGATTGTTAAGTTGATCGTTTGGTGCATCCTGAGAAACCCGGCTAGTTGCCGGGTTTTCTGTTGCTGGCAGGTGGGTAAAGTAACTGCGACAAAAAATAACCTTCTTAATTATTAAGGGATAGTACGTTAGTACTTTTTCGCATGTTGAACCTCTTATGAAATTCTGTATAGTACGCCTCCTCCAACGGAGCAGATTGCCACAGCAGCAGAGCTGAATCACCTGACAAAAAGGCAGGTTGACAACATCAGCTGACACGGTAGAATGCGCCGCCGCTGAACAAGAAAAGCAACGCTGATTAAGCATGAGCGTCTGTCAGTTCAGCGAGTTGAAAAGCCGTTTTGACTCTTTAGCACAGAGAGCGCTTGACAACAAAAACGGTCGCGGTAACATAGCGGCCTCGCTGATCAGCTTGACCGCTGGTTCAGCCGATTAAAACCTTCTTGTTTTAATCCAGTTCTTTAACAAATTGCTTGACCGCTGGTTCAGCCGATTATAA
>NZ_JAHHPN010000394.1:0-1142 GCF_024606325.1 Endozoicomonas sp. ONNA1 | reverse complement strand
GAAAGTATTCCTTACTCTTACACACTGGGCATCTTCTACGATTGGCAACAGAGCGATGACAACAGAGCAACTGCAGCGCCAGAGGGCGCAGCCTTGAATACACCAACGGCTGATCAAAAGTTTGATCCTGATAAAAATGAGAATACCCGCAGCGAACTTTGATATCAGAAAACGGTGGATGATTCCTCCATAGCCATCCAAAAGAAATCGGTATAAAGGAATAAATACTGTTTTCTTTCAGATCGTGCTACCGATTAAACCCTTTTAGAAGCTATGAATGTCGCCCTTCCCCGAAAAAACCGCTCAATTTTATTGGCATTGAACTTTGCCTTTGTTAACTAAATTCGCTCAACAGCTTACCGAGTTTGCCACTATGAACTAAATTCTCTCTACAACTTAACGAAACAGCCATGAGCGATTAAAAAATAAAAGCCGCATCCCAGCCTGGTCTGGACATCACTTTTCACGGTAATAAAGTACTCAGCTCTGAGGTAGTAGGATGAGATATGCTCGCCCCGATGCAGTGAGCCTTGCAGTGGCCTTTGCCATCAGCTCTTCCATCATTGTTACACAGGCACTGGCCGATCGCAGGCTGCAGATAAAATCTATCGATATCGGGGGCAATGGACACAAGGAGTTTACCCAGAGTGAGGTTGTGATTCAGCCAACTTTAGGCCAAGACCAACAACCAATACCCAAATCCTTTACCACCACCTACTCTTATAAGCCTCAGGAAAGTAAGGACTCTGCCCTTCCTTCTATAGGCTTTACAGAAGTTCTTTATGGTATTAATGGTGACGTTTCCAGTGTTGATCAGTTTGAAACAAGCGAGGATGGTATTGCTCAGAAATATACCAAAGTCCTGAAGGTGGGTGATGAAGGATTCTTCAGGTTCACCCATAACCTTGAAGAAAAGGAACTGGTCATTGAAGTCAGAGGTGGAATGACCGATCAGGATTCAGTTAAGGCTGTTCGTGATCAATTGGTTGGCATCCAATCATTAGAGCTGTCAACGAAAATCGCCAACCCGGTACAACTGGCATTTTTGCTGGAGGGTGTCGGTGACAGGGCAGGAAACCTCGGCGCAAGTGATCACTATGTTCCCCTTGCCACCATTGAAGTAGAAAAAGTTGAAGTGAATG
>NZ_JAHHPN010000393.1:0-2945 GCF_024606325.1 Endozoicomonas sp. ONNA1 | reverse complement strand
CAGTCCCTGCTCAATTTCTTCAATACTGGGCAGTTGCGATTGCAGATTTTCTGGCAGTGATTGGGTCAGTTGGTATTCCGAAACACCAATAGGCTTTTGAATATCGCTGAGGGCGTATTCCGCCACGAGTTTGTTCTTGTTCTTACACAGCAGAATGCCGATAGTCGGCGCATCGCCCTCCCTGCGTACCAGTTCATCTACCGCTTTGATATAAAAATTCAGTTTGCCTGCATGTTCCGGCCTGAAGTCACCCGCTTTCAGTTCAATGACTACGTAGCAATGCAGGTGTGCATGATAAAATAAGAGGTCAATATAAAAATCCTGCGGTCCTACCTGTATATGAAACTGCTTGCCCATGTAGGCAAAACCTGATCCCAATTCCAGTAGAAACTGAGTGATATGCTTAATCAATCCCTGCTCCAGCTCTCGCTCTGTGTAATGATCAGTGAGGGCAAGAAAGTCAAACATATAGGGGTCTTTCAGGGTTTGCTGTGCAAGGTCGGACTGGACGGCAGGCAGCGTTGCATTGAAGTTGTTGGGCGCTTGTCCCTTCCGCTGCCAAAGTCCACTTTCAATCTGGTGAGTGAGGACGTTTCGGCTCCAGCCATGTTCTATGGTTTTGCCCACGTAATACAGAGCTTCAGCCGTTGTTTGGCACTTGCTGATTATCTTCAGGTTATGCCCCCAGGGAATCGACGTTAATTGGCCAACAAGCTGTTGGCTTTTTTCAACCTCATCCCGGTAGAACAGATGCCACTGACGGATGTATTTGATGTTGCTGAGGGAAAAGCCTTTAATATCAGGGAATTCGCTGCTTAAATCCTTATTCAGCTGCTTTAAAAAACCATCACCCCAATTTGCTTCAACCTGCCGCCGAACAATGTCTTCCCCCAGTTCCCAGTAAAAATTCAGCAGAGTGGAGTTCACCTGAACGGCTGCCTTGAGTTGGGTTGCCAGCACCTTCTGTTTAAGGTTTTTCAGCCAGCTTTTGTATTCCTTATTCAGGCTCAGGTTAATGTTGTTTTTTGGCTTGCTCATGAATGAACCTCTTTCAACAGGTTCATGATTCTAGCACTCACCGCATCCAGATCAGCATCAATGGCTTCCAGCGCACGGGGCGGCTGATACACATAGAAGTGTCGGTTAAAAGGAATCTCGTAACCCACAATTCCAACTTCACCATCCTGGGCATCGCACTTGTCGGCATTGATCCAGGCATCCGGTACATGGGGAGCCACTTCCCGGTTGAAGTAGGTTTCGATCAGGATGTGGGTGGGCATTGATGGGTCAAGAGGAATGTTCTCGTTATCCCGCAGGTCGCCATCGGTCTGGAATTCGACGATTTTGCCTTTGTATTCAAATGCGCCGTAGAGCGGTTGGGTTTCTTTATGTTCAGGATGAACGGTATGCGGCGGCGTCATGGACGACGAGGAGCCGCCCTTCAGCACCTTTTTGATGACTGGCTCGGCTTCGGGGTTCTTGAAGGTGACGGCAACGAGGAACTGCTTTTTCTCTTTGGCATCCAGCTTCAGGTTGGCGGCTTTGAGGGCGGCTTTCAGGTCTTTATCGAACTGGTTAAAGTCGTTGGACAGTACCGTTCCGACTGTATTTTGCAGAGTTTGGGCTTTCTCCATCAGCCCCCGCTGGAATAGCCAGAGTTTGTCGTTCAGTACCTCTTTAATCTGCTTCTCTTTCAGTTCTTTGAAGTCTTTTTTGATCTTGGTGCGAATGGTTTCTTCGTTGTCTGTCAGTGTTGTATGACATTCTGTGCCGAATTCCTCAACCATCCAGCGCATAACGGCGTTATACGGCTTGGGTGCATAGCGTAGACCCGTTACAGCGTCATCAGTAATCTGGGCGGACAGGCGAAGTGGGCGTTCCACGGTAATACGACGGTAGCCGAATTCATGACTGTCGAAAATTTTGGCGGCAAAGTTTTCTTCGGATGCTTCTGTAAAGGCTCCAAAGTTTTGGGTAATGATGCGACGGTCAGCTTCACTCATTATGTTCCGCTTGGAACCCAGGGACTTACGCATCTTGCCGCACAGGTTTACGCCGTTAATCAGCTGCACTTTACCTTTGCGTTCATCGGACTTTTTATTGCTCAGCACCCACACATAGGTAGCGATACCGGTGTTGTAGAACATGTCTGTAGGCAGGGAGACAATGGCTTCGAGCAGGTCGGCTTCGAGAATATAACGGCGAATCTCGCTTTCACCACTGCCTGCACTGCCGGTAAACAGCGGCGAACCGTTGAGGATAATGCCGATGCGGCTGGGGTTCTGGTTCTCTGGCGTGATGTCCCTGAACTTGCTGATCAGGTGCATCAGGAACAGCAGCGAACCATCGGACACTCTTGGCAGGCCGGGGCCAAAGCGACCGTCGTAGCCTTTATGTTCATGCTCATCTTTAATGGTGCCTTCGATCTTCTTCCAGTCCACCCCGAATGGCGGATTAGACAGCATGTAGTCAAACTGGTCGCCACTGAGGTGATCGTTCGATAGGGTGTTGCCCAGTTTGATGCGGCTGACATCTTGCCCCTTGATCAGCATATCGGCTTTACAGATGGCGTAGGATTCAGGGTTCAACTCCTGGCCAAAGGCTCGCATCACAGCATCTTTATTGTGCTCGTACACATATTCCATGCCAGACGACAGAAAGCCGCCTGTACCTGCCGTAGGGTCGTAAATAGTGCGGATAATGCCTTCCTTGTTCAGGGCATCGTCGTCTTCCATAAACACCAGGGAGGTGGTGAGTTCAACAATGTCCCTTGGGGTGAAGTGTTCACCGGCCGTTTCGTTGGAGGATTCAGCAAAGCGGCGGATCAGCTCTTCAAACACCAGGCCCATTTCGTGGTTACTGATGGCCTTCGGGCTCAGGTCGATGGTGGCAAACTTTCCCACTACCTTAAACAGCAAATTGGCTTCGTTCAGGCTGCCGACAAA
>NZ_JAHHPN010000392.1:0-7361 GCF_024606325.1 Endozoicomonas sp. ONNA1 | reverse complement strand
AGGTGCTCTGCAAGGCGCAACGACGGGAACATAGCAAGCTATGTGACCAGAGTTGTAACGCAGTCAGAGTGCCTGAACAATAAGTCAGAAAATATGATTTCGTATGGTTGAGTACTTAAGACTCTGTGGCACAATCCCGCTGTGGCCTGATGATTACGCGGAATTATCTCAGCAATTAATGCGAATGTCGTGGGAATAATAATAGCTGAAGCCAATCCACCAAAAATTCTCAGTACAACAGCCACCTCAAAAGAAGGAGCTAAAACAATAGCAGCCCCGTCAATGGCAAATGCACAAAGAGCGATCAATAGTAGTCGTGTTCTATCAACCCGATCTGAAATATACCCAAAAATAGGAGCTGCAATAGCATAAGAAATGGCATAACTTGCAATCAGCCAAGAAGCTTTGGTTGTAGACGTATCAAAAGCTTGAGCTAATGGACGCAACATAGATGACAACATAAACTCTGTTGCACCTACAAAAAAGACAGCCATAGTAAAAACGATAAGAGCTCCTCTTTTTACAGAAGAATCACTATTGTCAAATAGCATGGAATTCTCTTTTACCATTCGTTAATACAACCCTTCCGAATCAGCTTCATAAGTATTACGTAAAATATTGTCTAAAAATTCTTTGAAGCTAGTCTCAAAAACAAGCCCCCCTTTAGAGTTATACTTAAATAAGTCTGCATCCATACTACTATCAATAAAAAGTGCATAAGAGAATCGTTCCTGTTCATTCTTCTGTTCTGATCGTTGCTCCATTACCCTATGTGCGACAGCTGCAATCTGTGTTTCTGCATTCTGCATGAGAATCTCCACAGCGGGGTGACGTCTGTCCCTAAATATACATGAGTACCTGTAATTCTTAGGTTGTGTTCTTTTGCTATTTTAAATATTTCTGGGAGTTTAGATTCTAGAACACCAATTCGACTTTCTAACCCTGTGAAAATATTGTTTCTTGATTTTTCATCGATATTTAGTCGAATGCCAATTTCACCCCCAGGGTTCAGTTTTCCGTACAATTTAAGCTGATCGCGGGAGTCAATATTGATTTGTACGCCTTTCTCAATAATCAGCTTCATTGTAGGCTCACAAATACCGGTGCTCGCAAAAATAATCCGATTTGGACTAAACCCACAATCAAGTGAAAGTTGCATGTGCTTTCGTGAATTTACGAAAATACCAAAACCATTTAACTCCAACATCTTTAACAGTGTGGGATTATCGTTTGCCATTGAAGCAAAATGAATTCCGATATGAGGATATGAAATTGACTTGAATAGGCTGATGTTTTTTTGAATCAGTGATTCATCGTAGAAGTAGAAGGACGAGTCACCCAAATTGGATCTTTCTGTTATAAGTTTTTTTATTGACATTTTTTTTCTAAGTTACAACTCAATAAAAAATAAAAACCTAATAGACAGTAATGATCCTACCTAGGATACAATCAGCCTTCAACCCCTACCTGAATCGGTGACTTCGCGTCCCGGTTATCTATCCGAAAAGCTAGGGCAAAAACATGATCAATCCTTGAACAGCAATGCTGGCCAGAAACCTGTAGATTATTGTTGCCAGGGATGGTAATCACGCTTTGATGATTGAGACTATGGTTACACTGGGTCAACAAGGTAGCAAGGTAACAAGGTAACGCTAAACGCCTTGAGGTGACTGACGACAATGGCGTCAAACACTGGTGTCGCTGTGCTAATAGCGTTCCTCTGAACAAGACTGGGCCGGTTGAAATCCTCAATGTGCTTGATTGCGTCGAAACGGACAAGAAAGGTAAGCGCTACATCTGGGGTTGGATAACCGATATCCCGTTAACCGAAGAAACCATGCTCCCCGTATCCGAAGGGGGAAGATGTCGCTGGTACATAAAAAATGAAATCTTTTATATCCTGAAGAACCAAGGTTATGAACTTGAACACAACTATGATCACGGTGTGCAGCATCTGGCAACCAAACTGCCTTACCTGACGTTCCTGGTGGATCAGGTTCAGCAGCTGTGTTGTCTAGTCTTTCAGGAAGCCCTGAAACTATGGGCGCGTGGAACACGCACCTATGGTCACACCCCATGAATAACTCTAAAGCTGCTGCCTCCGTCGACCTGCAACTGCAAAACCAGCAGTTGTAGTCGGCGTTGGATACTGCGCTTCAGGAACTATCTTCTGCTAAACAGCAACTCAACTGGTTTAAACGGCAACTGTTCGGTGAAAAGTCTGAAAAGCGTTTTACCATCGACAATCCAGATCAGATGGATCTGGGCGAAATCTTCAAAACCCCGTCTGATGTCCCACCACCTGAAACCGGTAAACGGTCAAACAACGAAGAGACTTCCCCTACTTGTCCAGAGGCGTTTTTAACGGATTTTTCCCAAAGCGCTATTTCCAATTCCGGGGAATCAGTTCATCTATTTGTCGTGCGGTGTGGGAAATCCATACAGAGGAAGAAAAGGATCATTCTGGGATTTTTTCTAGCTGAGGATACCGCCTATGTATGCTTTGAAAAACTTAATGCATAAGGTTTGCTCTGTCAATAGAGGGAGTCTCTTCGTTGTTTGACCGCTTACAGATAAGTTACCAAGTGAATACGGCTATTTAGGTGTAAGAATTAGGTATATATACCTGTTACAATAAAGGACTCTATGGGTATGATGTGCAGCACATGGGCCAATGAGCTGTAACCAATCTGCATATTTAGTCAATAGGCGGTGCTCTGTTTTCACTAAGTAAAAGCTGATCGGTTTTGATTGAAAATGTGAGAATATCTCTAGGTCAAGAATTAGCTTTGTCAGCTTATATTAAGTGCTTACAATAATTAGGATATAGTTATAGATAATAATGAAAGCAAAAATACTTGGAAAACTTTCGATTGATAAAAATAAAATTAAAAATGAAATTTCTGTCATTGAAGAGTCTGGTTTTGATGATGCCTATAAAGAATATTCTATAGGAAAGTGGAGAACTAAATCTATATGGAATCAAAATGGAATTAATGGCGAAGCAATATCTAAAGAGTATTGCGGTCATGCAAAGAGGACTTTTTTTTCAAACCAGCTTACCTATATTAATGAAATAATTTCAAAAAATTTCAACACAAAATATATCAAGTCAGTTAGAGTTTTAAACTCTTGTGAAAATGGGATGATTTTTCCACATAAAGATTACTTGGAATTCAAAAAAGGGTTCAATCGAGTTCATGTGGTTCTTTATACTGATAAAAACTGCCTAAATTCTGAAAAAGATACTATTTACCACATGAGGGCTGGAGAAGTTTGGTATGTAGATGGTAGCAATATACATAGTGCGATGTCGCTATCTGAAAAAGGTAAATTTACTCTTATAATAGACTTTTGTCCCGATATTTCTTTAGAAAAGATATTCTCAAGAAATTCTAGTGTAGTAAAAGACAATATTGAACCATTTGTTAAGTATGATAGAGAGCCTCTTTCAGAAGATTTTATTAATTCTTTTTATTTAATATCTAAAACAGCAAACGAAAAGATGCTGCCTAATATTATGGGGATATTAAACTATTGGCATTTTTACTATGACTTAAGCCATAAAGATTACTTTAAAATTCTTGATAAAGCCTTTCTTAATCATGAGAATATATTGGTTTCGAAAAAATATAAATCATCTAGATCTATGCTGATTGAATCTGGATATGTAATGGGACAAGTATGAAATGGCTAGCAGTTTAATTATTGGTGCTGGCCCTACTGGTATTTGTACATTTATTGAGCTTGTGAAGAATAAGCTTGCCACCCGAATTATATTTGTTGACCCTAATGAAATTGGGATTGGCTATGGCTTTAAAGAAACTACTGAAAGTATGTTATGTAATACTTCAGCAGGTGTAAACTCACTAGTACCTGGTGAGAAAGAAGATTTCATTTCTTACTGCCGCTCTATAGGGCTAGCGATAGAGGAGGATGCTTTTTTACCCAGAAGCATTATGAATGATTATATTTTTAATAGATACAACTTATATAGAAAATTAGCTATTAAAAATAATATTCATATTGAATTTATTAGGGACAAAGTTTCATACATATATAGCTGTGGATCACAAGTTAAGCTTGAAAGTGGTAAGGTTGTAGATTCTAAAAACATCTTCGTTTGTATAGGTTCAGTAAATAAGTCTGATATAGGTCAAGGAGCATACTCTAAATTAAAAGAGAAGGGTGAACAGATATATAATAATGGTTCTAACATAATATGCCCATCAAGTGTGGCGATTATAGGCTCTAAATTGTCAGCAATTGATCAGGCTATTGATTTGTGTAAGAGAGGCTGTAATGTAACAATGATATCTAAGTCTGGTGAGTTACCAGCTGTAAGAAATGAATTAATGATCTATGATAATAAACTTTCATATAAAAAAGCAAAATCTAAAATAGAAATAGTAAAAGACATAAATAAAGTAATTCGTGCATATAATAAAGAGCCTCTTCATATTCTTACAAAAGAAAGGTTAAATCAAGAAATAATTTTATCAAGAAGAGAGAATGGATGGCAAACAGAGGTTGGCGATATTATTGAGTATCTAAACAATAATAGCAGTTTGCTTAGTAATAGAGATATAGTTCGACTAAAGAAAAAATATAGACGATTCATATCAAGGTATATTTCATCTATACCAGTTCAAAACGGTAAACTACTACTTGAATTTATTGATAATGGATCTCTTAATATAATTAAAGGTAGTTATGAGGATCTAGAATGGGATAGAAACTGGAAAATTAAAAAAACATTTATGAACTTTGACTGTGTAGTTGTTTGTGATGGTTTGGCTAACCCAGGAATAATTAAACGAAGTGATGGCAATTACTCTTTCACTTACAAAAATAAAAAAGACTATGTTAGTATTTCAGAGCTTGAGAAGAAAAGTATTTGGCTTGTAGGTAGTACCGCTGCTTCTGAATTTCTAATAGTTAACTATATTAGATTTTCAGTATCAAGAGTGGAAAGATTAATTAAACAACTTAAGGCTGCTTAAATTGAAAGTTTGCGTAGTAGATCCAGTTTCAAGTGGAAAATGTCTTATTGAGGCTTTAGAAGATTATGGCTGCACAATTATAACTATTGCTACGAGCAGCCTAAAATACGATGCGAAAAGAAAAATTGACTTTATATATGAAAAATCTAATTTAGAACCAGCTGTCCTCTATCTAAAAAAAGAAGAAGTATCTCATATCTTAGCTGGCAGTGAATTTGGTGTCACTACTACAGATATATTAAGCTTTTCACTTAAGCTAAAAGGTAATGATTATAAGCTGAGACAATCTAGATCCTGTAAGCTAAGCATGTACGAAAGAATAAGTAAATGTAATATTGAGGCTGGAAGGCATAGTGTTATAACAAAAAAAGATGAATTAGAAGATGTATTAAGCCTATTTAGCCACCCTGTCTTTATAAAGCCTTTGAACAGTGCTGGAAGTGATGGTTGCTTTAAGTGTAATACAAGTGATGAAGTTGTTGAAAAAGTCAATATGATTTTGAATAAGAAAAACTTGCTTGGCAATATTAATGATAAAATACTTATTCAAGAGTATATTGAGGGGCAACAATATGTAGTTAATACAGTTACATTAGAGAGCGCGCATGTCTTCACAGATATCTATTTGGTGAAAATCGAAGAGGTTGAAGGCATTCCAATCTATAGAAGTATCATTGCTGTTGATATAAACTACAATGAAGGTGAGGTTGGCAAGGTCATTCAATATACAAAAAAATGTTTGGATGCATTAGGGGTTAACAATGGTGCAGCCCACACGGAAATACGATTAACGGAGCATGGGCCAAAGCTTATTGAAGTTAATTCACGATTAATGGGGCCTAACTTAGATTCTAATGCTTTCTACTTTGGTTTGGGTTATAGTCAAGCATCTATTTGGGCTGAATCAATTTTTGATCCAAAAAGCTTCTACAAACGTGTTGAAAAAAAACAAACCTCTAAAAAAAACACTTTGCAATGGTTTATCTAAGAAATGCGAGTCATGGAAAAATATTAAACCGGAAAGGTTTGTTTTCTTTGCGTAGATTACCAGCTTTTCATAGTATAGTTGATACCCCGAGTTTATCTTATAAACCTCAAAATCCACTATCAACAACTGGGGATTATGGGATAGCATTTTTTGCTCATGAAGAGAAAACAGTTTTCAATGCGTCTCTTGAAAAGCTTCATAGTTTAGAAAGCTCAGGCCTTTTTAAAACCTGCTGTTGAGGAATTGCAAGTGCACCCTGTATTATTTATATTAATGTCTGTATCAATTCAGGCTTTTTCGTTTGCTTATGTTTCGAAAGAATTTGAACCCGGTGAAATTATACAGTATTCATTGATTTCATTTCTTTTGTGTGGTTTGGTATTTTCAATGGTTTTATATAAAAAAGGGAATCTTTGTTTAGAAGCAAAAGAAATACATGAACTATTCAGGCTGAATATTGCAACCAGCTTTGCTTTTCTTGGCTTTTATTTGTCACTTATATTTATTCCACCTTCTATATCGAGCCTTATTGAGGCATCTTCATCCCCACTGTGGGCAGTATTTTTTACTTATATTTATATAAAAAAGCTTGAGAATAATATTCCACTATTAGTCCTTATTTTTTTGTTCGGTCTAGTGACGCTTAGCTTTTCAATTGAAAGTTTTAATATCAAAATTTTTACAGGCCTAACGCTGAGTATTCTTGCTGGAGCTGGAGCCGCATATATTGCGACTATATCAAATCAAGGAAGTATGAATGATCTTTCGCGAGAAAAAATTCTCGCTTATAGGTTTTATGGATCTGCAATATGCTCTGCTTTCTTGCTATATACTACTGGGGGTTGGAATTTTGATGTTTATTTCTTGCTCAAAGCTTCTGTCTTATCTTTATTGGGGTTTCTTTTGCCAATGCTCTTGTTGCAAATAGGTATGGAAAAAACTAAGCCCGTTATCACTATTTTGTGCTTATCGCTAATCCCACTCTTGTCTTACATTTCTGAGATGTTGCTCGGTTCAAATTTCGATCTGAAAGCAGCATTAATGATGACAGTTACCTTGTTTTTGACTGCATATTACATCTTTAGCAGCACCAGGAAAACTGTAAAAGAAGAAGGTGTTGTGGTCCGCTGAAGTATCATTGGTATAAGACAGTAAGTGTAATTCTCATGTAACCGTTCGAGATGGGGGGAGACTCCCCCCTGCTTTTCGAGGACAGATTTTAACGGATTGGCGCGTGGACTTAATGTGCATAAAGATTCAGGCTGGTTGACCATACTTAGATCTATTAAGCCAGGGCTGGAAGTATTGCGAGATAACCCGCTGTGTCAGGATAGATGTCGCCTCTTTTGATTCATGACTCTCAATAATTG